>JAYYEV010000027.1:0-8905 GCA_036159515.1 Bacteroidota bacterium
CCAAGTTAGAGAAGCCTTACATGAAGTTCAAGGATATCATATTTATTCTAGTAGCGCTATTAAAAAAGGATACAGTGGAACCGCAATACTTAGCAAAAAAGAACCCATTAACGTCACCTATGGCCTTGGAATTGATGAGCACGACCAGGAAGGAAGGTTAATTTCGGCTGAATATGAACACTTTTTCTTTATCACAACCTATGTTCCTAATAGTGGAGGTGATTTACATAGATTGACATACCGCACGAAATGGGATAAAGATTTATTAGCCTTTATAGATGAAAAAAATAAGATCAAACCTGTGTTTTTATGTGGTGATTTAAATGTAGCACATCAACCTATTGACTTAAAAAACCCCAAATCAAACTACAATAAAACACCTGGATATACCCAACTGGAAATTGACGGGATGACCAATTTTATAAATGCTGGATATACCGATACATTTAGGCATTTTTATCCTGAAGAAATTAAATATTCGTGGTGGAGTTATCGTTTTAACTCCAGAGCAAAAAATGTGGGATGGAGATTAGATTATTTTTTGGCCAGCCAAGACGGGTTAGACATGATCAAAGATGCCTTTATTTTAAATGATGTAATGGGATCTGATCATTGCCCTGTAGGTATTGATTTAAATTAATGATGAAAAACTTACATATGATCTTTGCATTGTTGATTTTTAATGGAACATTAGCACAACAACTTGAAAACAGTGGATTTGAGCAATGGGAAAATGTAGGTACCGGTGAAGAAGAACCACTTTCATGGAGTTCAACTAAAACATCAGACAACAGTTCACTTAATGCTCTTGCACCTCAAGTTATAAGTCGCACTACTGATGCACATACAGGTTCATACGCTGCTAAATTGATCAATAAAAATGTTCCTTTTGTAAATGTGGTAGCTAATGGCATTGTGACCAATGGCATTATTCATACAACTACAAATCCACAAGATTCTTATGTCTACACAGATGTAAATAGTAGTAATCATAGCCAACCATTTACATCATATCCAGATAGTATAGTTGGTTGGTACAAATACACTCCTCAAGGAAATGATTTGGGTAATATACAAGTACTTTTACATGCTAGTTACGGTCAATTACCTATTGATGCATCAACCAGCGTAATTGCATTAGCCGATTTTGACTTTTCTGCAAACTCAAATTGGACTAGATTTAGTACTCCTTTTGTTTATTATCCTACCATTAATATGCCTGCTTATATATTATGTAATATCAGCGCTGGAGACAGCACACTGGCCGTAGCAAATAGTGAATTAAAAATTGATGATTTAGAACTGATTTATAACTCCACTCTTATTACTAATGAAACCAACAATTCCTTGAAAGTCACATACATTAATGATTTTTTACAATTTTCAAATATTACAAAAAAGATGAATTATACCATATTTAATACACAAGGGCAAATAGTGAATATGGGCATAATTGATAGATACAACAGGATTATAAATATGCCATTAAAATCTGGCATTTATTTTATCTCTGCTCAAAGCAAAGATTATTATCAAACCATCAAACTTATAGTAGATTAAAAATCTGCTATTTGATGGACTTTAATTTATTCTTTAAGTTGGTTAATATTTTATCTTGTTCCTGGATTTCGACCTTCTTGAGTTCCTGATCATTTTGTTTAGATTCCACATCTTTTTTGGCTTGAGTGATAGCGTTTTTCCATGATTCAATATCATTTTTCAACTTGATTTCATCCTTTACAAGTTGATTCAATTCTTTTTCCAACTGGTGGGCATCATTTTCTTCTACTTTTACTTTCTCTTGTAAGGCAGATAAAGTAATCTGTTTTGCAAAGCTCAATAATTGAGCTTTGTATATTGATGTTTTCTCACTGTGGTCATTTGCATTTAAAAATGCACCACCAAGATCAACTGCAGTGATAAATTCAATGTAATTCGCTTTTTCATTGCAAAATGCATATGTATCAAACATATTGTCTCCCATTCTCTTAAAGGATGCATTATCAGCAAAAAACTCATGTTTTTTTTCATCTACTTTAGCACCCCAACTTTTCATCTTCTTTTTCCACCCTTTCTCAATATCATGGATGTTAGATTCATAAATTTGTACTGAAAATCCATGGTGAGAAGATTTTGAAAATGGAAAATTTGACTCCACAACTTTAAATTGATATTGTGCATTAAGCATGAATGATGCGCTTAAAAAAACAAAAAGAATACTTCGCTTTTTCATATTATAATTTTTTTATCCAACCGTTGATTTTATGTGTTTTTAGAAAAGCTTTAGCTGTTACTTTATCTTGATTCATGTATACAGAAACCCAATATAAAGATGAACCGCTATAAATAATTTTACAAGAATATAATTCATTTTGAACAAGTGATTCGTAAAGTCCTATGGCATTACTTTTTTTACTAAATGTTCCAACAATAATTATGTATTGATCTTTATAATCAGTTTGAAGCTCTATTAAAGGAAGTGGATTTGTTGATGCCGAAATAGCAATAATAGTGTCTGAAATTTCTATTGATGCAGTATCTTTTTCAATTAAGTCAAAGGAACTAACAGTATCTATTTTAGTCTTTTTTGATTCTTCAAAATAGACGGTAATATTTTTATCTAATGTTTCTTTAGTTGAAGTTAACAAAAAGATTACCACAGATAAAGAAGCGAATAAGACCGAAAGCAATCCGAATAATAAGATTTTATTTTTCCTGTATTTTTTCTGTTTATTAAATACAATTTTATCATTTTGGTATAACAATGCACCATAACCTTTTAGTACATAAGACTTATTTGAACTGAGCTCCTTATTAATGGAGTTAAACCATGAAGAAGATTTAGAGGTAGCCTTTTCATTTTCCCATTTTAGTTCTTCCTTTAAATACTTTAAAAATTTTCCATCATGGTAAGTAGAAAGAGGATTAAATTGTAAGGTTCCCTTATTCCATGAAAAAGAGCCCACTTTTGGAATGTTTACAGAATCATAACTCTTTACTGCCTCAAAAAAGTATTTTTCCATTAATTAAGCACTTTCATAGATAAATATACGTTTTTTAAGGGCCTGTTTTTGTCATCTGTAATTACTCGACTAATTTTGTCAACTACACTCATACCACTAGTTACCTCCCCAAACACAGTATATTCATTATCAAGATGAGGATTGCCACCATATTTCCTATATACTTTTCTATTTTTTTCGGGAATTGTTATGCTGTAAGTTTCTTCTAATTGATCCATGTATTTATCGGAAATTGGACCTTTTTGAATGATATAAAAATTATATGCACTTGATGATTTATCTTGTTTGGAAGGATCCTGGTAATATTGCTCTTGTATAGCCATAGCAAGTGCACCTCTCCTATGAATGTGATTAGACATAACTTCAGAAGGAATTTTATAATTACCAATTTGAGCTATTCGATTAAACATTTTATTATCATCACTGTTCCCCCCCTGAATCATAAAATGATTAATGACTCTGTAAAATAGAGTTGAATCATAAAAGCCTTTTTTAATTAACATGATAAAATTAGCTCTATGAAGTGGCGTATCTTCGTAAAGCTTTAGTTTAATGTTCCCATGTGTAGTTTCAATGAGTATTCTTGTTTCTGGATTTGACTTTCCAAAAGTTTTTAACTTTTGAATCACATTTTGGTTGTTTATCAGTTTTGCATATTTATTGGCCTTTGAAGCTTTGGGTGCTTTTTTAGCTTGGACCGGAACTTCTTCAATGGCTTCTACCGATTCAAATTTTGTTTTTGGTTGACTTGATTCGCATCCGATTAGGAAACATAAAAACATAAAATAATTACGCAATCTCATGAAGAAATGACTGAAATGACAAATGACAACAAGGTTAAAGAAGCAAAACCACTAACAAAATAAACACAAAAAACATGTAAGAAATTTGGGCCTTTAGAAATTAAAGTAATCACAGGAGTAAGCAGAATTACTAAGAATATGTAAGCTCCCTTGTAAACGCTGTAGTGATTAAAAATCACTGTATTCTCATCTTTATGATAAAATGTAAGCGTTACTAATTCATTAAATATTGGAGTTAGCTGACACTTGTATTTAACTTTTTTTGAAAACTCTAACCACTTTACGTCATCTAAATGAATAGCAAACTCACCAATGTCTACATCGGATTCTTTATTTTTGAAAAGTAATACATCTTTCTGTGTGGCCATATCTACATAGCTTCGGTGGTAATTCACCTCAATATCTTTGGGGTTCATCACCACAAAGTCTAAAAAAATTAAAACTGCAAAACTAATACAAACCCAACTGATTAAAGGATAAATCCAACCAAGAGACGAAAATTGAATTTTGTTATATGTTATTTCCGCAATTCTTTCTTCTTGATCTTTTTTAAATTGAGCATATTTTTTTGCCCATTGCATTCTTTTTTTAAGCTCTTCTTCCTTTGCTTTTGTTTTTTTATCATAGTATGTATTCCGAGCATGTTGATGGGTTGATTCATCCATTATTTTCGCATAGGCTTCATTAATAAGGATGAATTTCTCATTGGCTTTTTCATCATCATTTTTGTCTGGATGATATTTCATAGCCAATCTTCTGTATGCTCTTTTTACAAGCGCTTTATCGGATTGATCCGGAAGACCTAATATTTGGTAATATTTTTTCATTCACAAAACAGGTTTAAACATAAGTATTTTAACCTTGAACTAAACATAAATTAAACGTTATTTCTATATTTGAAGCCAAGTACAATTTATTGATTATGAGCAACAACTTATTGAAAGGAAAACGAGGTATTATTTTTGGGGCCTTAAATGACATGTCTATTGCATGGAAAGTAGCTGAAAGAGCTCACGAAGAAGGAGCCACTTTTACATTAACTAATGCCCCCATTGCCATGCGCATGGGAGCAATTAATGACCTAGCAGCAAAAACTAATTCCGAAGTAATCCCAGCTGACGCTACATCCGTAGAAGACTTAAAGCATTTATTTGAAAAGTCTCAAGAAATTCTTGGTGGAAAAATCGATTTTGTTCTTCACTCTATTGGTATGTCACCAAACGTTAGAAAGAAAAAACAATACACGGGCCTTAATTATGAGTGGTACAAACAGACACTAGATGTTTCCGCTATGTCACTTCACAAAACCTTACAGGTAGCCTATGAAATGGATGCCATAAACGATTGGGGGTCTGTTTTAGCACTAACCTACATAGCGGCACAGCGAATTTTCCCTGACTACAACGATATGGCAGATGCAAAATCATTGCTTGAATCAATCACTAGAAGTTTTGGATACCATTACGGAACAGCCAAAAAAGTGAGAGTAAATACCATTTCTCAATCCCCAACTGTAACAACTGCAGGAAGTGGAGTTTCAGGTTTTGATAAATTCATCAGCTTTAGTGAAAATATGAGCCCATTGGGAAATGCAGGTGCTTTGGATTGTGCTAACTATTGTATAGCCATGTTTAGTGATTTGACTAAATATGTCACCATGCAAAATTTATTTCATGATGGAGGTTTTTCATCCACTGGAGTAACTAACGCAGTAATGGATAGATTTGAGTGAAATGTTAGAGGAGATCTATCAGGCTTTCCTTTCTTGCAATCATAATATTACAACTGATACAAGGAAAATCTCCGAAGGTTGTATTTTTTTCGCCCTAAAAGGGCCTCATTTTAACGGAAATAAATTTGCTTCGGATGCCATTAAAAAAGGAGCTTCTTATGTGGTTATTGATGAAGAAAATGAGGAAATAAAAGATAAATCATTCTTAGTACAAGATGTATTAACTACCCTCCAAAAGCTTTCCAATTATCACAGAAGCCAATTTGATATCCCTGTGATTGGAATTACTGGAACTAATGGGAAAACAACTACTAAGGAACTGATTGGTGAAGTATTAAAATCAAAGTTCAACACTCTTATTACTGAGGGAAATTTGAATAATCATATTGGTGTACCACTTACATTGCTTAAATTAAATAAAGACCATGAAATTGCTGTAATTGAAATGGGTGCTAGTAAACGAGGAGACATCAAAGAATTAGTTGAAATAGCCGAACCTAATTATGGAATTATCACCAATATTGGGAAGGCTCATCTCGAAGGTTTTGGATCTACAGAAACTATTAAAAAAACAAAAATGGAAATGTATGATTACCTCTTAAGTAATGATGGAAAAATCATATATAATTTGGATGATACTATTTTAACAGGAGTTATACATCATCCAGAAAATCATTTCGGCTATGGATATTCAAGTGGTCATGTTAGCGGTAAAGTAATTGACTTCCACCCCACAATAGAAGTTGAAGTTCATTATAGAGACGGTAAACAAAATATTAAAACAGCATTACTTGGTGATTTTAATCTTTACAACATCTTGTGTGCAGCTACTGTAGGTGATATATTTCAAATTGAATCTGAAAAAATCAGTAAATCATTACAAAATTATTCTCCATCCAATCATAGGTCTCAGCTCATAAAAACCAATACAAATACAGTAATAGCAGATTGCTACAATGCTAACCCAACAAGTACGTTAGCTGCACTAAAAAGTCTATCCTCCATGAAAGTGGAAAATAAGCTTGCTATTTTGGGTGATATGCTTGAATTGGGTGAGAATGAAGTTGTAGAACACCAAAACATAGTTCAATTTTTGCTTGAAAAAAATATAAAAGGACTTTTAGTTGGTAACGTATTTTCAAACTTAAAATGCAATTTTCCTACCTTTGATAAAGTAGATTTCATTTTACCTTTCTTAAAGAATATGAAATATGAAAATTACACCATACTTATTAAAGGATCAAGAGGTGTTAAACTTGAGAAAATCATTGAAAATCAAATTTTATAAATGAGTCCAGGAGATTTTTTCATTACCTTCTTTGTAGCTGGAATATTCGGTTTAGGCATCTATGTAGGCATTAAACTTTACAGATGGAATATGAAAGATTTTAAAACCAGAAAAGAACGTAACGAACGAATACGATCTCAACAAAAAAATCAAAATAAATAACATGTTTGGAAACCAAAATATGCAAGACATGATGGCAAAACTGCAAGAAATGCAGGGTGCTGTAGAGGATTCAAAAAAAAGATTAGAAAATATCTATGTTAAAGGAGATGCATTTGATGGGAAATTGAGATTTATTATGGATGGAAACCGTCAATTAAAAGAATTTCATTTAGATGAAGATATTTTTAAAAATAGCTCTGTAAATGAATTCAAGCAAGAACTAATTGAGGCTTTCAACAAAGCCATAAAAGACGCTGATCACGTAAATGAAAATGAGATGAAAAGTACAGCATTCAACATCATTCCTGGAATGGGAAACAAATAGCTACAAGCTATTCATCAAAAAAATAGATAAACCTATAATAACACACCCTGAAATAAAACCAAACAAGGGTTGTTTGTTTTCCTTGTAACTTACACTAAGTGGCATCAATACAAAAATGGAGATAAAAACCATTATGCCACCTACAGCAGACATTAAAGCTGCCTCAGTAAATGGTTGAATTCCGTCCTTGATCAATAAATAACAAAAAAGAGCACCAATTGGTTCTGTGATTCCGCTTAACGCAGTATAAAAAATGGCTTTTTTCTTGCTTCCGGTAGCGTGTAAAATGGGTACTGAAATGGACATGCCTTCAGGAATATTATGTAATGCTATGGCCAATGCTAAAGCCAATCCAGAGAACAAATTGGTATAACATTCCATAAATGTGATGATACCTTCAGGAAAATTATGAATAGCCAGTGATATGGCAATGAGTACACCAGTTCTATATATTTTTCTTTTTGATGAAATTCCACTTCCTATTTTTTCTGAAATTTTATGATCAGGTAACACTTTTTCAAGAAATAAGGCTAAAGCACAACCAGAAAGGAAAAATAGACCAAAATTTAGATATGCATTGGAAATAAAAAAAGTAGCATTTTGATTGCTAAACACATGAATAGAGTCTGGGATAATTTCTACAAATGAAATGTACAGCATTACTCCAGCAGCAAAAGACATGGAAAAGGACAGCCAACTTGTTTTTTTAGATTTATTAAACAACACAATAAAACTTCCAAAAACAGTTGACAAGCCCGCTAATAAAGTAATCGAAAATGCTATCAAGAAAGCCCTATCCATATTGATCTTTTGATTTTTTAAAACTAAACTGATTAGGACTTACCATTTCAGTTTTAACAGCGTACATAACAATACCTGCAGTGTTATTAACCCCCAGTTTTTTCATGATGTTTTTACGGTGGGTATTTATAGTATGATTACTTAAATATATGATTGCCGCAATTTGTGAATTTGTATATCCTTCTGCAATGAATTGAATTATCTGGAGTTCTCTTTCACTTAATTGTACGGCGTTGGGATCAAGAGATTTGAAATGTATTTTTTCTATATCTATTTGCTCATTTCTCATTTGTCTTACAATATCATCACAAAAGAACCTTTCACCCTTCAGTGTAGCTGTAAAAGCCTCTTTAATTTCCTGAACAGAACATTCTTTTTTTAAATGACTTTCCACACCAGCCTGTACCGCTTGAACTATGGTGTTCGCATTTGTGTAAGGGGTGATAGCTAAAATTTTCAGATTTGCATTCTCGTTTTTCAACTTAACCACATTTTCGAGAGAAAAACCGGTTGATGTATAATCAATAACTAAAAGTGGATCAGATACCGTAGAAATGTAGTTTTCTAAAGAATTAGTATTAGCAGCTAAAAACGTATTACTTTCCGGTAATTGCTCAAAAATATTTTTTAACCCTTGAAGAATTAGTTCTGAACTATCCGCTATGATGACGTTTTTTTGCAAAATTATCTAGAATCATTATAAATAAGGGGTAAATATATCATTATGTTTTTAAATAAATATTATTGTCTAATAAAGTGAATTAACAAGTT
>JAYYEV010000028.1:0-6185 GCA_036159515.1 Bacteroidota bacterium
TGCGGAGGCAGGACTCGAACCTGCGACCTTTGGGTTATGAGCCCAACGAGCTACCAACTGCTCCACTCCGCATTACAAAGTTAATTTTTGTTTCTATTTTTGCAAACTAAATCTGATTAAATGTCTCATAAAGCGGGTTTCATTAACATTATTGGTAGTCCTAATGTGGGTAAATCTACCCTGATGAATCAAATTCTAGGAGAAAAGTTGTCCATCATTACTTCCAAGAAGCAAACAACTCGTCATCGAATAATGGGGATTATCAGCGAAGAAAATTATCAAATGGTATTTTCAGATACACCTGGAATTATTGATCCAGCATATAAATTGCATGAAAGTATGATGCAATATGTGGATGAAGCGATAAAAGATGCTGATGTTATTTTATTTGTAACCGATATATATGAAAAAATAGAATCGCTTAAAGACATAATCGAAAGGATAAATCAATTACCAGCACCCGTAATTTTACTCATCAATAAAATTGATCAGTCAGATCAACAAGCGTTAGAAAAACTGGTGGAGTCGTGGAAAGAAAATATGCCTAAAGCTCAAATTTTACCTATTTCAGCCTTACATGGACTAAGTATAGATTTTATATTACCTAAAATACTAGAGTGGCTACCTAATCATCCACCTTACTTCGAAAAGGATCAGTTAACCAATAGGAATATGCGGTTTTTTATAGCCGAAATAATTAGAGAAAAAATTTTATTGCTTTATCAAAAAGAGGTGCCTTATTCCTGTGAAGTAGTGGTAGAAGAATATAAAGAAGATACAGATATCATAAGAATTCGGTCTAATATCATGGTGTCTAGGAAAAGTCAGAAATCCATTCTTATAGGTCATCAAGGAAAGAAAATAAAGCAACTTGGTATGGATTCCAGAAAAGATATGGAGGAATTTGTAGGTAAAAAGGTACATTTGGAGCTGTTTGTAAAGGTGGATGAAGGGTGGAGAGATAAATCGGGTAAACTTAAAAAGTACGGATATTGAGTAATATTGTAGCCATAGTTGGTAGACCTAATGTAGGTAAATCCACATTATTTAATCGCTTAATTGGAGGCAGAAAAGCAATTGTGAAAGAGGTGAGTGGGGTTACTCGTGATCGTCATTATGGTAAGTCTGAGTGGAATGGTAAAAAATATTCAGTTATAGATACTGGTGGGTATGTTTCAGGATCGGAAGACATATTCGAAGGGGAAATTAGAAGGCAGGTTGAAATTGCTATTGATGAAGCGAATGTAATTGTGTTTGTAGTGGATGTAGAAACGGGTATTACCGATTTAGATCATGCAGTAGCTGCAATTTTGAGGCGTGCTGAAAAACCGGTTATAGTAGTAGCAAACAAAGTAGATAATCACGACAGAATTAATGACACTTTTGAATTCTATCAATTTGGTATTGAACATGTTTTTGGAATAAGCGCTATAAATGGGGCTGGAACAGGAGAGTTTTTAGACCATTTAGCCACCCGATTAGAAGATGAAGAAGATGAGGTTCAGTCTGAGATTCCAAGAATAGCCATCGTAGGTAAGCCTAATGTGGGTAAATCCTCTTTAACCAACTCGTTGTTAGGAGAAGATAGAAATATCGTAACCGATATTTCAGGAACAACTCGTGATGCGGTAGATACGCATTATAATGCATTTGGTTTTGAAATGATTTTGGTAGATACTGCAGGCATCAGAAAAAAGAGTAAAGTGCACGAAGATATAGAGTTTTACTCTGTTATGAGAGCCATTAGAGCGATAGAAGATTGTGATGTTTGTTTATTCATGATTGATGCAAATGAAGGTCTTCAGAAACAAGATCTTAGCATTTTTTCAGTGATTGAAAAAAATAAAAAAGGAGTGGTATTATTAGTAAATAAATGGGATACTATTGAAAAAGATACTCATTCTACTAAATCATTTGAAGAAGATATTTTAAGTAAAATTGCTCCATTTACCGATTTACCCATCTTATTTGTATCGGCTCTTAGTAAACAACGAATTCATAAAGCACTAGAAACAGCACTAGAGGTTTATCATAACAGAATGCAAAAGATTACCACATCAAAACTCAATGATGTTATGTTAGAAGCCATTCAAAAAAATCCTCCACCATCTACTAAAGGGAAATACATTAAAATCAAGTATGTAACACAGTTGCCTACTCACTCACCTACATTTGCATTTTTTTGTAATCTACCACAGTACATTAAAGATCCTTACAAAAGATATCTCGAGAATCAATTAAGAAAAAACTTTAACCTAAAAGGGGTACCTGTAAGAATGGTGTTTAGAAAAAAGTAATTAGAGGTTAAAAGCACTTTTAATTTTTTCTACATAATCTAGCTTTTCCCAGGGGAATAGCTCTACTTCAATGGTTTTTTCAGCACCGTCTGGCGATACAAAAGTTTTGGTTTTTGTTTCCGGTTTTCTTCCCATATGTCCGTATGCAGCTGTTTCTGAATATATAGGTGTTCTCAGTTTGAATCGTTGCTCAATGGCATAGGGTTTCATGTCAAATATATCATGTAATTTCTCTGCGATCTCCCCATCTGTGAAATCAACTTTAGATGTTCCGTATGTGTTGACATATAAACCAACTGGTTCAGCTACACCAATGGCATAAGCCACTTGTACTAAAGCTTCATCTGCTACACCTGAAGCCACTAAATTTTTAGCTACATGTCTAGTAGCATAAGCTGCAGATCGGTCTACTTTACTCGGGTCTTTTCCAGAAAAAGCACCACCGCCATGTGCACCTTTACCTCCATAGGTGTCTACAATAATTTTTCTTCCCGTAAGTCCCGTATCTCCATGGGGTCCTCCGATAACAAATATTCCGGTTGGGTTAACGTGGTATGTAATGTCTTCATTAAATAATTGTTGAGTGGATTCTGGTAGTAGAGATTTTACTCTAGGCACCAAAATGTGAATCACGTCACTTTTAATTTGTTCAAGCATTTCCTTTTCGGATGCAAAGTCATCATGTTGAGTAGAAACAACTATGGCATCAATTTTAATCGGATTGTTATCATTGTCATACTCAATAGTTACCTGAGATTTAGAATCGGGTCTCAAGTAGGTCATTTGCTTTCCTTCTCTTCTAATCTCAGCTAATTCTTTAAGTAAGAGATGGGAAATTTCTAAGGGTAAAGGCATGTAATTGTCGGTCTCTCTGTTTGCATACCCAAACATCATTCCTTGGTCTCCTGCTCCCTGATCTTCCAGACTTGCTCTTTCTACACCTTGATTGATGTCAGGTGATTGTTCATGAATGGCGGAAAGTACTCCACATGAATTCCCATCAAACATGTATTCTCCTTTTGTATATCCAATTTTGTTAATGGTGTCTCTTGCAATTTTTTGAACATCTAAATAGGCAGTAGATTTTACTTCTCCAGCCAACACAACTTGCCCTGTCGTAACAAGAGTTTCGCAGGCTACTTTTGAAGAAGGGTCAAAAGCTAAAAAATGATCAATGAGTGCATCAGAGATTTGATCGGCCACTTTATCAGGATGACCTTCAGAAACAGATTCGGATGTAAATAGATATGACATATCTTATAAATTAAATTTAAACGTAGATGGAGAAATCATCGTTTTAGCTTTTTTGATGTGGTTGCAAGCAGTCAAATCACTCCACCATATTAGTGGCCCAAATGTAAAAAAAAGTCAAAAAGAAAAAATTTATTTTGTTAATTTTTTAAATAGATCCTCCAGTTTAGCCGATTCTTTTTTAAGCTCTAAAATAAGTAAACCATGTTCTTTAGCAAACGAGGCAATTTCTCGTCTTAAATCTTTAATCTCTTTGGATGCAATGACCCACGATGACCCCTTCTTTTTTATGTTGGTTTTTTTTCCTAGAAATGAAACTAATTCTTTTTCACTAGGCTCTTGATCAAATTCCACTATAATTACTTGTTCATCGGTATGTTCATGACTGTCTTTAATGCCTTGATCAGCTACAATTTCCCCTTTTTTAATCACAATGATACGGTCACAAATGGATTCTACTTCTTGCATAATATGAGTAGATAAAAGAACAGTTTTGTCCTTGCCAAGTGTTTTAATTAAGGATCTGATTTCGTCTAATTGTAAGGGGTCTAAACCACTAGTGGGTTCATCTAAAATAAGTACTTTGGGATCATGAATGATGGCTTGTGCAATTCCTACACGTTGTTGATACCCCTTAGAAAGTTGTCCAATTTTTTTACTCTGTTCTGGAGTGAGTCCTACTTTTTTAATCACATTTTTTACAGCATCTTGAGGGCTTTTCAGTTGGTGAATTTTAGCTACAAACATTAAAAATTCTTTCACATACATTTCTTCGTACAATGGGTTGTTCTCAGCTAAATACCCAAGTTGTTTTTTAATTTTTAATGGATCTTTTTGGACAGAAGTACCATTTACAAGAACATCGCCTGTGTGTGCGGAATTAAAGCAAGATATGATTTTCATGGTAGTGGATTTTCCAGCACCATTAGGGCCTAAAAATCCAACTATCTCTCCTGCATTTACTCGAAAAGAAACATTATTTACGGCAACTTGATTACCATATTTCTTTGTGACGTTTTTTACCTCTATACTCATAAATATCTCGCTAAAATAATAGAATGTTCATCAATAGAAAAATGAATTTAATGTGAATGTGAATGTAATCTGTGTTAATTTTATCCCATGCTTAATGGAGTAGTGTATAGATCAACGGGGAGTTGGTATGATGTGAAACTAGAAGACGGAACTTTTATTAAAAGTAGAATAAAAGGAAAGTTTAGAACAAAAGGATTAAGAACCACTAATCCTTTAGCAGTTGGCGATTACGTTCAGCTTATTAAAAATGAAACAGATGAATATGTAGTAGATGAAATTCAAGAACGCAAAAACTATATCATTCGTAGGTCTGTTAATTTATCCAAAGAAGCCCACATCATCGCATCAAATATTGATTTAGCGGTATTATTAGTTACCATTTCTAATCCTGTAACGGCAACAGGGTTTATAGATCGTTTTACCGTAACAGCAGAAGCATATCACATTCCATTGCACATTGTATTAAATAAAATTGACTTATACAATGAATCAGATAAAAAGACACTAAATGAATGGGAAAGCATTTATGCGAAGGCTAATTACAACACCTTATGTATATCTGCTAAAACAGGCGAAGGACTAAGTGAATTATCAACTCTTATTGCAGATAAAACTACGTTAATTGCAGGAAATAGCGGAGCTGGTAAATCCACATTAATAAATCAAGTTATTCCCAATTTAGCTTTAAAAACAGGTGATATTTCAACCACCCACATGACGGGTAAACATACCACTACTTTTGCAGAAATGTTTGATGTAAATGAAAGTACAAGGATCATAGATACACCTGGAATAAAAGGGTTTGGATTGGTTGATTTTAAGAAAGAAGAATTGGGGATGTATTTCCCAGAAATGATGGCATTGTTAGATCAATGTAAGTTTCATAATTGTAAGCATATAAATGAACCAGGCTGCGAAGTATTAAATCAACTAAAACAGGGCAACTTATCCAATTCAAGATATCAAAGTTATCTAAGTATGTATCAAGACGATCCCGAAAATAATTACCGTCAAAATATGTATTCATGAGAGCAATTGTTCAGCGTGTAAGCCACGCTAGTGTAAAGGTTGAGAATGAGTTTGTTGGTAAAATTAGAGAAGGATTACTGGTCTTGATCGGCTTTGAGGTTTCAGATGACATAGCAGATATACAATGGGTAATAAATAAAATGGTCAATATGCGTTTGTTTGATGATCAAAATCAAAAAATGAATTTGTCCCTAAAAGATGTAGATGGAGAATTATTATTAGTAAGTCAGTTTACATTACATGCTTCTACGAAGAAGGGAAATAGGCCTTCTTTTATAAAATCTGCACCTGCAGTTTATGCGGAAAAACTGTATAATCAGTCTATAAATTATGCAAAAACAATGATGCAGGAAAAGAAAATTAAAACAGGAATCTTTGGTGCTATGATGGAGGTAGATTTGTGTAATAAAGGTCCGGTAACCATAACGATAGATTCAAAAAACAAGGAATAATGAAAAAGGAAATAACCATTGGAAAAGCTCAAAAATTAGTAGATGAATGGATTCAAAAATATGGTGTTCGATACTTCAATGAATTGACAAACATGGCTATATTAACTGAAGAAGTTGGAGA
>JAYYEV010000029.1:0-3057 GCA_036159515.1 Bacteroidota bacterium
TTTTTTATATTTAATGAATCAAGGACAAAAACTGAACCAATTATAGCGGATATTATTAGAATAATCAATGCTTTATGACAAAGGTTAGGAAAAATATATTGTTGATAAGCATTTTCTTTTGTGTAGTGTTATTTCCTGCATACTTCTTTTCACAGGTTAATTTAACAAATTATCCACCCTCTTTAGATGGACTGCAAAGTGCAAATTGTTTTGACTTATTGCAGGATAAAAATGGTGTATTATGGATAGCCACAGAAGATGGGTTGTCAAGATTCAATGGAACCCAGTTTACTGCCATTAAACAAAAAGATGGATTATCAAATGATTTAATTCATGATTTAGAACTTTTTGATACTGATCATATTCTTGTTGGAAGCAGAGGAGGGCTTGATATGATTAATATTTACAATGACAGTATTACAAATGTTTTACACTCCTTAGAATTCGGTGAAATCGGTAAAATCCATTATGATTCTATTTCAAATCAGATCCACCTATATAAAAAACATGTACGGGATCCTAAGTTGTTTTCTATAAATGAGGAAAAATACCATAAAGTTTTAAATGGTACGGATTTTTCTATTTCGACTAATAAAACAATGATCTATAAAAGAATAGTTATAGACACTTTACAATTTCAATTTGAAATTGATGTTTTCGGAAAACAAAAATACTTTATCATACACGAAAACAACAAAATTAGGCTGAAATCTAAGCAACTGATCATTACGAATATTTTCAATTATAATGGACAAATTTGTGCAGCTACATCAGAGGGCTTAAAACGGATTAAAAGAGATAGTCTTCATGATTTTGCCCTAAATGGTTTCAATATGACTTATTCCTATCAGATTAATGATAATCTTTATTTTATATCCAATAATCAACTCTACGAATACAATGGTTCACGTACAACTTTTTTACTGAATATTTTAGAATATGGTTCAGGAATTATTTCGCTTTTATTGGATAGGGAGCAGCATTTTTGGATAGGAAGTGGAAGTGGCTTATTAAAAGTTGAAAATTCTCCATTTAATAATTATGGTAAAAAAAATAATTTGATTGGTAGTCCTTATTGTATCAAAAGAGACCCATTTGGTAAGCTTTGGATTTCTACTGGAAATGGATTGTTTTGTAAAGAAGATTCAGCAAAAATATTTTTTCAGGCCTCTAAATTTGGGGCTTATACATTTGATTTTACAGCTCAAAACAAATTACTTTTTCATATTTCTGGATCTGGATTTTGTACAATTGATGTAAATACATTTGAATTTGAAATACTGAAAATCAAATCAAATTTATTGTCTGACGCGGTCTTAAATAGGGTCAATACATTTGTCAAAAATGGACGGGTAAGAAATATGACTAAAGATAAATTTGGTCAATTTTGGGCCGTGGTAGAAGGGGGTGGAAACAAAGGAATGATATTACAACTAGATCAAGGTTTAAAACTTGTTCGTTATTTTGATAATAACATTCACGCTAGATCTTACAGTGTTTTTGACAACACGCCTATGAAAAAAACTTTAGGAGGTTGGTTGCCAAGTGTATTTGTGGATAGTCAAAATAGAGTTTGGTTTAGATCTGCACATGGGTTATCGATGATTAACGGTAACACATATAGATATTTTTACAGAAAAGACTTCAAACCGGAAATTAATGATGGCATTTATATGATGAGAGAAGATGCCTATGGTAATATTGTCTATGCAGCCGAAGAAGGGCTATACAAGTTGATTTTAGCAGGAAATGACATTAAAAAAGTTCTTCGTTTCACTTCTGAACATGGAATAAGTTCTAAAAAAATATATTCAATTGAATTTACTAAAAACGGACATCTTTTAGCAGGTGCTTCAAATGGATTAAATAAAATTTTGAATTTTGATACGGTTACCACATTGCAAAAACTAAATGTAAATCAATACTCCTTAAAAGATGGTTTAGTTACATCGGACCACATTACAAATAGTACGTTTATTGACGATGATCAAACTGTTTGGTTGGGTCAGCCATCTAACTTACTACATTATTTACCAGAAAAAGATATCCCTAATAACATACCGCCATTACTTTTTTTAGATGAATTAAAATTAAATAATGAATCTAATACTAGATGGGATATAAAATCAGGCCAAGTAGGTGAGCTAAAGTATGTTGAAGAGCCTTTATTTTACTATGACCAAAATGATCTCACATTTATAGTTAAATCAGTAACTTATGATGGCCCTGGTTCATCCACCTATGATTATTTTTTAGAAGGCTTTAATTCAACCTGGGAGGAGTCTTTAGAGTATCCATATATTAGATACAATAATTTATCACCAGGTAAATATACGTTTAAAGCACGGTCATCCAATAAAGATGGGTTTAAGAGTAAAGAAATTCAATACCCGTTCACAATTGAAGAACCTTTTTTCCAAAAAACATGGTTTATTTTACTTGTTATTTTTGGTGGCGTAACCTTTATTTCAGGACTATTTATTTTAAGACAAAGGCAATTAAAAGCAGACAACCTTAGATTGGAGAAAAAAGTAATTGTCAGGACACAGCAATTGGAAGAAGAAAAACAAAATGTGGAAAAGAAAAATAACGAGATTCTTCAAAGTATCAATTACGCAAAACGAATTCAAGGTTCTATCTTGCCTGATCAAGATGTGTTAAATAACTTCTTCAGAAATCATTTCGTTTTTTACCAGCCTAAAGATGTAGTTGGAGGGGATTTTTATTGGTTTAGATCCTTTGGTGATGTAGCTGTGATTGCTACAGTAGATTGCACTGGCCACGGAGTCCCTGGTGGGTTTATGAGCATGATGGGCAGTTTACTACTAGACAAAATTGTACAAGAAAATAATCTAGATACGGCTAAAATTCTAGATCAACTAAATAAGGAGATTATAAGAGTACTAAAACAGGAGAAAGAAGATGCCATGCAGGATGGTATGGATTTATCTATTTGTGTGATAAATAAGAAAGACAGGTTATTAAGTTTCAGTGGAGCTAGAAATGGGATTTTTGTTCTAAATGGAAACGATAAAAAATATTTTGATGCAGATTTGT
>JAYYEV010000030.1:0-31123 GCA_036159515.1 Bacteroidota bacterium
ATATGTTTAAACTCTATAAAAAAAATTATGGTGAAGAGTTGTACAACAGAATTACTTACCATGGGATGTTTAAATGGAATAACAGAGTGTGCTATAAGATTAGTATAGATTACCCCGATTATAGCACCAAAAATTATACTCCAAAAAATGGAGAAACATTATACTCTATCTCTAGAGACAAATTATTGAATATTGGAAAATTAAGAGAGTATAATGAAAAATACGATGACGATGAAATATTGGACGAAAATGATATTATAATTATTCAGAGTGTGTATGCTAAAAAGGCTGTGATTTTTATCGATAAACTAAATTATTTTCCAATATATCAGTTAATTTATGATGAAGAAGGTCTTTACGAGAAATATCAATATGATGATCTAAACTTAGATGTAAACTTTAAAAATGAAGAATTTACCAGAGATTTTTCCGAATATAATTTTTAACTCTATTTAAATTCAAATTATAAAAAAATTTTACATTTGCGCCATGACAATTGAAGTCTTAAAATCAAAAATTCACAGGGTAAAAGTCACGGATGCTGACTTAAACTACATTGGCAGTATTACCATAGATGTTGATTTAATGAAAGCCGCAAACTTAATTTCAGGTGAGAAAGTTCAGGTTGTAAATATCAATAACGGAGAAAGATTAGAAACGTATGTTATACCTGGTAAAAAAGGCTCCGGAGAAATAGCACTTAACGGACCAGCTGCAAGAAGAGTAGCTAAAGGAGACATCGTCATAATCATTTCATACGCTATAATGGATTTCGAAGAAGCTAAAACTTTTGAACCAACCGTTATTTTTCCAAATGAGATGACAAATAAGTTAGTGTAATTAAGTACCACATTACCACTTATTATTACCAAATTTAAATTATTCCACATCTTTCTTATAACTTAAAATAGTGAAAAGGAGAGATTTCGTTAAAGTTAGTGCACTAGGATCGGCAGCTATGTTAGCCAATAGTTGTTCCACAAGTTCTGATAAAAAACAAGTTCCTGTTTTAAAGCCATCCAAAAAAATCAAAGTGGTATCTACTTGGATTTCAGGAATTGATGCTAATAAGGAAGCTATAAAAATTCTTGCTTCTAGCGGTGATGCTATTTCAGCCATTGAAAAAGGGCTTAATGTAACCGAATCAGATCCAAATAACACTAGTGTAGGATTTGGAGGTATGCCTGATGCAAATGGGTTAGTCACTTTAGACGCATCCATCATGGATGATCAATACAATTGTGGATCAGTTACATTTTTACAAAATATCGAGCATCCTATATCTGTTGCACGTAAGGTAATGGAAAACACGCCACACGTAATGTTGAGTGGAAAAGGGGCATATGATTTTGCTTTAGAACAGGGATTTACACATAAAAATCTTCTCACTGAAAATGCATTAAAAAAATGGGAATTATGGAGAAAAGAGAATTCTTTTGATTTACCACAAATAAATCATGAAAATCATGATACTATTGCAATGATAGCCATAGATGAAAATGGAAAAATGGCAGCTGGATGTACAACAAGTGGATGGGCCTTTAAAAAACATGGTAGAGTTGGAGATTCGCCTATCATAGGAGCAGGAATTTTTGTTGATCCAGAAATAGGTGGAGCTTGTGCAACAGGTATGGGTGAATCCATTATAAAAATATGCGGCAGCCATGCCGTAGTAGAACTCATGAGAAGTGGGTTATCCCCCGATGAAGCGTGTCGTGAGGCAATAGAAAGAATTAAAAAAACAACGAATAATTATGATGATCTGCAAGTGGGTTTTTTAGCCATGAATATTGCTGGAGAAGTAGGAAGTCACAGTATGTATTCTGGGTTTGAATATGCTTTACAAGATGAAAATAAAAGTGAATTAATTAAAAGTGGTTACGAATTTGACTGGAAGTAGCTTAATTAATACTTATTTCATCTAAAAAGATCCAAGTATCACCACCACTGCCCAAATGCCAAGGTGGACACTTTCCGAAATTAGTTGCCAGCACCTTTATATATCTTGCCTTCATAGATTTTTTAATTTCAGACTTAAATTCATACGTTAATGACTCCTCTTTTGATAGTGGAATGTCATGAGTTAATTCATCCACCAACTTAAAATTATAACCGTCATTTGAGGTCCAAAACTGGACCGATTTAGGTAACCAAATCCATGATTTCATATCTTGTAAGGCGCCTAGACTAATAGAATTTATGTCAGAAATATTTTTTAAATCTATAATAGCTTCAAAATTCACATCATGGTAACCTTGCCATAAACCCGTCATGAAATTATTTGGTCCTTTAAGTCCGTCTACAAGTGCATTCTTACCCCCAGCTGTGTATTGATTACTAAATTCGTTTTTTAGAGAAATGCTGAAATTTTGATTATGCTTAATAAAGTGGGCTATTTCAGATTTACTGGATACACCATTCTTATAAGAAATTGCTATAATTTCTGTAGATTTTAAAATCGTAATTGGACTTTTAAATCTTACTTTTTCTTCAAGATCACCCGTACAATATAAAATGGAATCGCAGTCCTGACAAGAAATGGAAATTGTTAAAGAGTCGTGAAATGTTTTTGAAGATGCTGTGATTACAGGATTAATAGTAATCACATCATCCATTATTGAAGAAGTATAAAATTCTTCTAACTCCCATCTATTGGAACTATCGCTTGTGGTGTAAATCGAAAGTTTACCACCACTAAGTACATCATTAATGTGGATATAATTCTTGCTGTAGGTATTCCCATTAAGTTCCACTTTTTTAATGTAAATGTTGTTTCCATTATCACTTTTAATTTTTTTAATTGAAAACACTTTACCATTTTCTAGATTTAATGATGACTCCTCAACATACGGAGTTTGAATAATGTAATAAGGATCTCCTGGATTGATGTCGTATAGGCCTATTGCACTTAACACATACCAAGAGGACATTTGACCGCAATCTTCGTTCCCTGATATTCCAGACGGTGATGAATCGTACAATTCGTTGAGAATTTTGTTTACCATGAATTGAGATTTTTCAGGTCTACCAGACGAATTATATAGATAAGCCATGTGGTGGCTTGGTTCATTACCGTGAGCATACTGACCAATTAAGCCTGTTATATCTGCTTGTTGTCTACCTTCAATAGTTGAATTACTATTAAATAAATCACTTAATTTCTGATTAAATGGGGCTAAACCTCCGTGCAGATTTATTAAACCGGTTACATCATGTGGAACAAAAAAACTGTATTGCCAGGAATTAGCCTCAGTATAATTAAAATTGACCTCTGAAGGTGAAAAACTAGGGCTCCAATTTCCATTATATTTCGGCTGCATAAAACCAGTTTTATTGTTAAATACATTTTTATAAAATTGAGCCCTCTTATTAAAATCTAGATAATTTAATGTATCTCTAAGAGCCAAAGCCATTTTAGAAATACACCAATCGTTATAAGCATACTCTAATGTCTTTGATACTGATTCTGACTCACTGTGAGAAGGTATGTAGCCAAATCGTTTATAAGCCGGAATTCCTAATTTTGATCTATTGGCTATAGATAACATACCGTCATAAAGTTCAGGATAGTTGGGAAATGGAATTCCTTTAAAATAAGCATCAGCAATTACAGAAACGGAATGATAACCAATCATACAACCCGTATAATTTCCAGCAAGTTCCCAAATTGGAAGTTGACCTCCATTTCTAAGTTGATTTTGAAAAGTATTTAGAAATTGAGCAGTCTTTTTCCTAAAAATTAAATTGTATAAAGGATGGGTAGCTCTAAATGTGTCCCAGAGAGAAAAAACAGTATAATTTGGGACTGAGTCCTCATGTATTTTTAAATCAGTCCCCCTGTATAGCCCATTCACATCACTCATTAAATTTGGCGCAATGATGCTGTGATATAAGGACGTGTAGAAAATGGTTTTAACACTGTCTGCGGAAGACTTGATAATAATTTTTTGTAGTTCTTTTCTCCACGAATTTTCAGCATTTAATTTATACTCATTGAAATTCCAATGCGGTGCCTCTATTGCTAGATTATTTCTGGCACCTTCTGCACTAACTGTGGATACACCTACTTTTACCATTACGTCTTCGTTTGATTCTCTTAATTTAAGTATGGCTTTAGTTGGAATAGAATCGTCATTAAATTCCACACTGTAGGGAGAAGATAGGGCTATACAAAAATAAAAATATTGCTTCTGAGCCCAAGATTGTGAAATTCGCTTTCCCATGATCATACTATCAGTTGATATGTAAAGTTCAGACTCTAATAATTTATCTCGATGCTCTAAGTCCAATACAATAGAAGCATCATTTGAGTTAGAGAACGAATATTGATGAATACCGACCCTCTTAGTACAGGTAAGTTTTACTTGAATATCATGTTTATCTAAATTTACTTCATAGAATCCAGTATGGGCTTTTTCTTGAATCTTATTAAAACTAGAAGCGTAATTGTGTAAACTCGAGTCTTTATAACCGTTATTAAAAGTAGGACTACCTTGTATTGGCATTAGAAGTAAATCACAATAATCTCCTATTCCCGTACCGCTAAGATGAGTATGAGAGAAACCGTAAATCACACTATCAGAATAATGGTAGCCTGAACAACCGTCCCAACCTTCAATTCTTGTATCTGGACCCACTTGAACCATACCAAATGGAAGAGTAGGTCCTGGGAAAGTATGACCATGAAATCCGGTACCAATGAATGGATCAACAAAATGAATAACATCGTCATTACTTTGCTTAACACAACTGATGAGAAAAATTAAGCTTATGACTGTGGCACTATATTTAATCAGTTTCAACACCTTGTTTTGAAAGAATATTTTTGGTTACAAAAGCGTAAATAAGTAAATATAGAAAACAAAAAACAGCAATCCAGTATGAAGGTTGAATCCCAGTAATGTCTGCTAGTTTTCCTTGAATTGGGGGAATAATTGCTCCACCTAAAATCATCATAATCAAGAAAGCTGACCCTTGCGAAGTATATTTCCCTAAATTTCGAATACTCAAAGAAAATATACAGGGCCACATAATGGAGCAAAAAAGTCCTCCACTTAAAAAAGCATAAAGAGCGATTGTACCACTTGCAAATAATCCAATGACCATCCCTAAAACTCCTAAAACGCTAAAGATTTTTAATGTTTTTACTGGTGCATCTTTAGCTAAAAAGAAACCGCCTATTTGAATGGCAACACAAATTGCAAAAGCCAATATATCATTCAGTGAATAGGCACCAAAATTCACTAGTAAAATCACACCAAATGCAACATAAGGGACTAATATGTACAATACTTTTTTAAGACCTTTTGAAGGGTTAAATACCGTTATAGCACCTACCCACCTACCAACCATTAAACCGCCCCAATACAGTGAAATGTAAGGAGCAATTTCAGCATCATTCATTACTTTCAGCCCTAATGGGTTTAACTGATTTATATTGTCAGCTACTACTTTCAACAACTCTCCCAAATTACTTTGTATAGTGACTTCAACGCCAACGTAAGTGAAAATAGCAATCATTCCTAGAAGTAGTTGGGGTTTCTGCATGGCACCCCACCCAGAGGGATTTTTTGATGAACTCCAAAAGGCAAATAATAGTCCCAACAATATGATAAGTAAAGAAATGACTAACAGAGTTAACCTCTTTTCTTCTGTGTTTTCATTAAAAAAAGTAAAATTTGAGGAGCTGTAAGACAAAAATACCATAGCAAAACATACACTTATTATTATTGAAATAAATAATAGTAAAAGCATGGCTTTGTTTGCTTTCTCAAATGAGCTTACTACTTTTTCTTTAGGTAAACTTTTAGAAAAATAAAATAATGCTGCTGCTGCTAAAAACAATGCTGTGACACCAAGATACAAGTACTGAATGGTGGAAATTTCAATTTGTCCTTTTTTAATAAGATTGTTTAATTCATCTCCACTTAACGGAGTACTCCCGAATATGATGAGTGCAACCACTATGGGCCCAATTGTAGTTCCAAAAGAATTTATTCCGCCCGCTAAATTTAGTCTGTGAGAGCCTTTAGAAGGATCACCCAATGAAATAGCAAAAGGTTGTGCAGCGGTTTGTTGTAAAGAAAATCCCAATGCAACAATAAAATACGCTATTAATACATAATAAAATACTTGAGCATCACCCATTTCAGCATTATTAACAGCAGGATAAACCGCTAGTGCTCCTATGGAGGATATGAGAAGACCATAAATTATTCCATTTTTATACCCCCAATTTGATAGGATATCCTTTCCTATGGAACTGGATAGAACAAATAAGCCTAATGCACCAAAGTAATATGCTCCATAAAAGGCAAAATCTACTAACTGAGACTGAAACTGATCTATATTAAAATAAGTTTTACAGAAAGGGATAAAGACCCCATTAGAAGCTGCTATAAAACCCCAAAAAAAGAAGACTGAAACTAATGTGGATAAGGCGGAATAGTTGGTTTTTTCTTGCATACTTAACTTTTTGAACTTAAAGAAACATTTTTATTCTAAATAAGTATAAAGTTTAACCAAATGAGGTGTAAAAAAGTAATTGTATTGTAATTTTGTTTAACTTTGTAATGTTTTTAGTTAAACAAAAAATTTTAATTATAAATTACATTTGCCAAAAATTAAAAAAATGAATTCAAAACCGGTAAAAGGATTTTCAAAGCTATCGAAAGAAGCTAAAATGGAGTGGATTGCCGATGAATATTTAGGGGGTGACGACGAATGTATCAACCTGCTGAAAAGCTATTGGCACGAAGATAGTGATATTCAAAAAATCCACGATGAATTCATTGAAAACACCATAACTAATTTTTACATTCCGTTTGGAATAGCCCCAAACTTTAAGATTAACAACAAGATTTTTTGCATCCCAATGGCAATTGAAGAAAGTTCAGTTGTTGCGGCAGCTGCAAAAAATGCTTCATTTTGGCTAGAAAGAGGAGGATTTACATCAACGGTTATCTCAACTACAAAAGTGGGTCATGTTCACTTTGCTTGGTATGGTGATTTTGAAAACTTAAAATCACTTTTCAATAGCATTAAACCGCTCTTTTTCAAGGAAACCGAGAAAATGACGGCTAACATGAGAGCTAGAGGTGGGGGAATTTTAGACATTGATATTGTAAACAAGAGCGATTTAGAACCCAATTACTACCAACTCGTAGCCAAGTTCGAAACCTGCGAGGCTATGGGCGCTAATTTTATTAACAGCCTATTAGAAAAATTTTCTAAAATTCTTGAAAGAGAAATTCAAAATAGTGATTTAGAGAAAAACGAAAAGCGCATTGTGATTATCATGTGTATGTTAAGTAATTACACACCAGAATGTTTAGTTCGTTGCGAAGTGTCTTGCGCAGTGGAGGAGCTAAATGTTGATCCAACGATAGATACGAATGAGTTTGCTAAAAAATTTGAACAAGCTATTCATGTAGCCAATATAGAACCCTACAGGGCTACTACACATAATAAAGGCATCTTTAACGGAATTGACGCTGTAGTTATAGCCACTGGTAATGATTTCAGAGCGATTGAAGCATGTGGTCACACCTATGCAGCTAAGTCAGGTCAATATAGAAGTTTAACTCACGTAGAAATTAAAGACAATCTGTTTAGATTCTGGATAGAAATACCCATTGCGGTTGGGACAATCGGTGGATTAACTGCCTTACATCCTATGGTTAAGTTTTCACACCAATTACTAGGAAATCCTAGTGCTAAAGACTTAATGAAAATAATTGCTGCAGTTGGTTTAGCTCAAAACTTTGGAGCGGTAAGGTCTTTAGTAACCACAGGAATACAAAAGGGTCATATGAAAATGCATCTTTTGAATATTTTAAATCAGCTGGGAGCCACCAATGAGGAACGAGAAAAAATAAAATTTCACTTCAGAGATAAAGTAGTTTCTCACAGAGATGTAGTAGATGAGTTCTGTAGATTAAGAGGAATCGAAAACACATCAATAGTGAAAAATAATCATTGAAATCATTAAAGGCTAACGGCAAATTACTTATTTCAGGAGAGTATCTTATTTTAAAAGGTGCCAATGGGTTTGCAATCCCAACCTCATATGGTCAGTCATTAACCTTTGAAAAAAGTGAAAATGATCCCTTTATACATTGGAAAAGCTTAGATGAAAACAATCAGGTCTGGTTTTCAGCTACCTTCGATTTGATAAATTCAAATTTAGTTCATAGTAGTAACAAAGAAAAAGCCAAATTTATTTACAATGTGTTAGTTGGTGCTATGGAATTAACTAATCAGAAAGATCCAATCTGTGGAAAAATTATTACCAAATTAGACTTTAATAAAGAATGGGGACTCGGGTCAAGTTCAACTTTGATATGGTCTATTGCTTCAATATTTGGAATAGATCCATTAGAACTACACTTTAACACCTCTAAAGGTAGTGGATATGATATTGTATGTGCCGGAACAAATTC
Organism: Bacteroidota bacterium; assembly: GCA_036159515.1. Lineage (GTDB taxonomy): Bacteria > Bacteroidota > Bacteroidia > Flavobacteriales_D > Parvicellaceae. Next base: position 8,442 of record JAYYEV010000030.1, read on the forward strand.
CCCTATTTCTTATAAATTAGAAAAAAATAAACAACCCACCTACCAAAATGTGGACTGGAATCCCATATTTAAAGATGAAATTCAATTTGTTTACTTAAATAAAAAACAAAACAGTGAAGCCGAAGTGAATCGATTCATGGAAAGTACGGTTTCTAAAAAAGATATTCTTGAAATAAATCAAATTACGGAATCCATTATTACATGTAAAGATTTAAAAGAATTTGAAAACTCCATTAGTGAACACGAGAATATAGTAGGTAAACTTTTACAGAAAACTCCTATAAAACAAAAACTATTTAAAGATTATCCAGGTGCTATAAAATCACTTGGTGCTTGGGGTGGAGATTTTATTCTAGCCACCAGAAAAAATAGCTCCTATTTTGAACAAAGGGGATATAATACCGTAATTTCGTTTAATAATATGATTAAAAAATGATAGAAAAAACATTTTTACATCAGTCAAATGGAAATAAAATTCAAAAAGGGTCTATATCTGTACAGAGTCCATCTAACATTGCATTGGTAAAGTATTGGGGGAAAAAACCAGTTCAAATTCCTGCTAATTCTTCAATAAGTTTTACCTTAAAAAATTGTTACACTCAAACAACTATATCATTTGAAAAGTCAAATGAATTTCAAATTGATCTTTCTGTTGATGGAAAAAAAAATATCGCTTTTTTACCGAAAATTGAACAATTTTTCAAGAGAATTAAAGAATATTCACCCTATATCTATGATTACAAACTTCAGATTGATACGCATAATACTTTTCCGCATAGCAGTGGAATTGCATCTTCTGCGTCTGGGTTTAGTGCGCTAGCTTATGCCGTAGTGCAATTAGAAAAACAGCTTTCAAATTTGAATGAAAAAGAGGCTATGATTAAAGCTTCTTTTTTAAGCAGATTGGGGTCCGGAAGTGCTTGTAGATCTTTATTTGGCCCTCTTGCTATATGGGGAAAGCACGAGAAGCTTCAATACACGTCCGATTTATATGCTATTGAATATCAAGAAATACATGATGTATTTAAGGACTTTCAGGATACTATTCTTTTAATAGACAAAGGACAAAAAAAGGTAAGTTCTACAATAGGACATGATTTAATGACTAATCACCCTTATGCAAAGCAACGATTTTTACAAGCACAGGAAAATATCATATCTATGATAAGTATTCTAAAATCAGGTAATCTAGATGAATTCATCGCAAAAACAGAAAGCGAGGCCCTGACACTTCATGGAATGATGATGACTTCAAACCCATATTTCGTTCTAATGAAGGAAGGAACATTATCTTGCATTAATAAAATATGGGAATTCAGAGAGGAAAAAAAAATCCCATTATGTTTTACCCTAGATGCAGGAGCTAATTTACATGTCCTTTATCCAAAACATTTTACACAAGAAGTACTTGACTTTATTAGGCAAGAATTAATTGTTTATTGTGAAAATCAGCAGTATATTTGTGATGAGGTTGGAATAGGAGCGAAAGTATTAAATGAATACTATGATTAAAGAGTCGTTATATTACGGTAAAATTCTTCTTTTTGGTGAATATGGAATCATACAAGATTCCATGGGCCTATCCATCCCATATACTGACTACAATGGTAAATTTCTTTTTGAAAATAATGCAGAGGAATCCAAAAAGTCTAATCAGTTATTAATTAACTTCTACAAGTACTTAAAAAATCTTCAAAATAAAAATGAGCTTCCGTGTCCTTTAGATCTAATACAATTTAAATCTGACCTTGACAATGGCCTACATTTTGATTCTTCGATTCCACAAGGATTTGGAATAGGAAGTTCAGGTGCAATTGTGGCTGCCACTTACGATCGATATTGTATTGAAAATAAAATTGATGCAAACAGCCAAATTTCAAATGAAAATATTCTTGAACTTAAAAACACATTTAGTAAGTTAGAAAGCTACTATCACGGAACTAGCTCTGGTTTAGACCCTTTAATTTGTTATTTAAAACTGCCTGTACTTATAAAATCAAAAGATGAAATTGGTACTGTTGGTCTTCCTTCATCAGCAGGGGGTAATGGCGCAATTTTCTTATTAAATACGGGGCAAGTTGGAAATACCCAACCTTTGGTACAACATTTCTTAGAGAGATGTAAAGAAGAAGGGTTCAGAAACATGCTCAAGAATAAGTTTAAAAAATACAATGATGCTAGTATAGAAGCATTCTTAAAAAATGAAGGTAAAACCCTTCTAAGCAATGTCAAATCACTTTCAAAAGTGCTTTACGATCACTTTCAGCCTATGATTCCCAAGCTCTACAGAAAGCTTTGGAAAGATGGAATTGAAAGTAATGCATACTACTTAAAACTATGTGGATCTGGTGGCGGAGGATATATTTTAGGTTTTACAGAAAATTTTGAAGTAGCTCAAGAGAAATTGAGCGATTATCAATTAGATGTCATCCATAGATTCTGAATCTATACCAAACCAATCTGAAAACAAACCTGTAATTATAAAGTTATTAGGACTACTGTCTATTGTTAGATGGTACAATATTTCCTTAATCATTATAAGCCTATACTTTGTTCAATTGTTTATGTTTAATACCTCTAAACGATTTTTCATCACACTCCAAAGTCTTGACACTCATCTTTATGTAGCAGCTATTGTTTTTAGTATTATGGGCGGTTATGTGATAAATGCGTTTTATGATTTTGAAAAGGACATGATTAATCAACCCCAAAAAACGTATTTCAATAGAATTGTAAGTAAAAAAAGCTGTCTTAATCTGTATATTTTTTGTTTTTTAATAAGCATTATCATTTCCTATTTTATCAATTTCAGAATGTTAACTTTTATTATTTCACTGAACTTTTCATTGTGGTTTTACTCACATAAACTAAGAAAAAAGCCGTTATTGGGGGAAATAAGTGCTTCACTTTTAATGATCAGTTTTTTTGTTGGATTAAGTATACTTAATTTAAAAATTGACAAGACATTGATAATTTTCTCTATGTATATTTTTACCATTGACCTAACAAGAGAGATAGTTAAAAAAATGATTTCATTAAAAGGAGATTTAATTGTAGGTGAAAAAAGTATACCAATTCTATTTGGCATTAAAAATTCAAAGTATATCATATTCTTCATGATGTTAAGCTCAATTATAGCCATCCTTTCCTTGCTTCCAATCGTGATTAAAAATGCTTTCTCTATCTATTTTGTCATTTCGCTTTTTATGATCACCTTCAACATTTACCTACTACATCACGCTAAAAATGCTAAAAATTATCAGCTCATAAACACCTGTTATAAGTTGATACTTGGACTTGCCATTTTCTCGATTGTATTATATTAGTTAAAATGAGATCAACAATTGTTATATCATTATTGATTTTTACTTCATGCTCTCAAAATATGAATGAATTGAAATTACCGCCAACTTGCGAAAAGCAACCACATGCACTTACGAAACACAATGACGAACGTATTGATAACTATTACTGGTTAAATGACCGCGAAAACCCAAAAGTAATAGACTATCTTAAGGACGAAAATGAATACACTTTACATGCACTGAAGGGGACAGAAAAACTTCAGGAGGACTTATATAAAGAGCTGAAGAGTAGAATTAAAAAAGACGACTCTAGTGTCCCATACGAATGGCATGGATACACCTATTGGAAAGAATTCAAAAAAGGTAAAGAATATCCCAAATATTGGAGAAAAAAGAACGAAAACAATACTGATGAACTTTTAATAGACTGTAATTTATTAGCAAATCATCATGATTATTTTGATTTTGGGGATTATGATATTTCTCAAAATAACAAACTGATGGCATATAGTATGGATACGCTTTCCCGAAGAATCTATCAGATTAAAATTAAAAATTTAGAAACCGGAGAACATTTTGAAGAGGTATTAGAAAATACAACTGGATCTGTTACTTGGGCTGATGACGAAATCATTTTTTATGTAGTACAGGACAAAGAAACGCTCAGATCATTTCAAATCTATGCACACCGATTAGGAACATCACAGCAAGAAGACGTATTAATATACGAAGAAAAAGATGAAACTTTCAGTTGTTATGTGTATAAATCTAAGTCTGAAAAATACATTATCATTAACTCCTCAAGTACCCTAAGTGATGAGTATCGTTTGATAGATACAGAAAAACCATTAAGTGAACCTGTCATATTTCAAAAAAGAGAAAGAGGTCTGGAGTACAGTTTATATCATCACCCTAGGGGGTTCTATATTTTAACGAATCAAGACCATAAAAATTTTTCGATTAAATTTTGTAATGCTAACCAAACTGAAAAAAGTGATTGGAAAACTGTGATTGAGGGATCAAACGACACACTTATAGAAGGCATTGATTTATTCAATAGACACATGGTAATTTCTGAAAGATCTAATGGACTTGTGAATTTAAAAGTAGTTGATTTAGATTCTTTAAACACCCATTTAATTCCGTTTAACGAACCTACCTATGTTGTTCAGACCACCACAAATATCAATTTAGATTCCAAAAAACTTCGCTTTTTCTACACATCCATGATTAATCCAGGTTCTGTTTATGAATATGACTTAGAAACAAATGAAACAAGTACGCTTAAAGTAAGAGAGGTTTTAGGTGAATATAATGAAGCTGATTATATCTCAGAAAGACTTTGGGTAGAAGTACGTGATGGAACCAAAGTACCTTTATCGTTGGTACATAAAAGAGGTATAGTACTTGACGGAAGTAATCCTACCCTACTATACGCATATGGATCTTACGGATACAGTATGGACGCCACATTTAGTAGTAACAGATTAAGTTTACTTAACAGAGGATTTATTTTTGCTATTGCACATATCAGAGGTGGAGAGGAAATGGGAAGATCATGGTATGAAAATGGAAAGTTATTAAAGAAAAAAAATACCTTTTATGACTTTATTGACTGTAGCAAATCCCTCATAGAAGAAGGATATTGCAATTCAAATAATCTATATGCTGCTGGAGGAAGCGCTGGGGGGTTACTCATGGGTGCTGTGATCAATATGGAACCGGATTTATATAATGGAGTTATAGCCCATGTACCCTTCGTTGATGTGGTCACTACTATGCTTGATGAATCCATACCACTAACAACAGGAGAATATGATGAATGGGGTAACCCAAATAACGAGGAATATTACCATTATATGAAATCCTATTCACCATATGACAATGTCGAAAGAAAAGATTACCCTAATTTATTAGTAACTACTGGATTACATGACTCTCAAGTTCAATATTGGGAACCTGCTAAGTGGGTGGCAAAACTTAGAGAACTAAAAACAGATGATCGATTGTTATTATTAAAAACCAACATGAGCGCTGGCCATGGAGGCGCATCTGGGAGATTTGAATATCTAAAAGAAATCGCACTGGATTATGCTTTCTTAATGCATTTAGAAGGAATCAATAATTAACAAGTTCTAAAATCTCTAAAGCAACCTGATCAACATTTTTGTCTGATACATCTATAGTCATATGTGCTCTCTCATAATAGGCTATTCTTGCATTTAAGAATGATTTAAATTGATCTAACTGATTTTTAAATAGAGGTCGATTTTTTTTATTTTTCAATCTGCTAAACAACAATTCTACGGGCAAACTCAAATAAATCGTAATCCCATTTTTATGTAAAATATCAATGTTGTTATGGTAACAAGGCATACCACCTCCTGTACTTATCACATGATTTTCTTTTGGTAAATTTTTTGCCACTTCATGTTCCATGACTCTAAATTGCTTTTCCCCGTAAAAGTCAAAAATATCCTGAACGGATTTTTTGTGAGAAGCTGAAATTAATTCATCGGTATCTAAATAGGTTAGATGTGTCTTTTCTGCAATTTTTTTTCCTGTAGTTGATTTTCCACTACCCATCATTCCAATTAGAATGATGTTTTGAGTAGGTGATTTAATCATTTTTATCGAAAATTTTTAAGTAATTGGTAACTTGAGTTACGTATTCTTTATAATCAGACGGATCAGTTTCAATCATTAAATCATAGAAAGGCTTTTTTTCATCTGAAAAGCTACCTACTTTGAAAGGAGACTTGGAAAAAAGTAATACTAGACGTAACGGGACTATTCGTTTTTGGGTTAAATCAATTAATATATCAAATGGTTCGTTCATGAAATTTCTGACAATACTATTATTTGGAAATCCATAATAATTCAGTTCATTTAATGAAAAAAAATCAAGTCCTAATCTGCTCTTCAAAAAAAATGGTTCGTCTTTGAATGGATAAAAAGCTAAAATTTTAAGATTTTGAAGTGAATATTCTTTTTTTAAAAAATCAATAATTTCAACTAATGCATGATAATCTTCTTTACTCTTGATTTCACATAACATACCAACAGATCTTGCATCTTCAATATTACATGATCTCATGGTTCTACTCGATTCCTTTTTGATGTGCTTTGAAATTACACGTTCTCCCCAGTAATATTTGAATCTATTAAATGAAAGCTTCATGAGCAGTGATAACCATTATAAAAATAGTAAAACCATTAGAATAGAGAAACTTGACCTGTAGAGTTTTCTGGAGGTGAGTTTTGATCTTCACTCAATTGTGCTAATAACTCTGATTCAGTTAAGATTTCAATATCAAATTTTTTAGCTTTCGCTAACTTAGATGGCCCCATATTTTCTCCTGCTACTATAAGATTTGTTTGAGCACTAACAGAAGATATTACCTTACCCCCGTTGAGTGTAATTAAGTCTTTGATTTCATCACGTGAGTAAAAACTGAATTTCCCAGAAACGACAATCTTTTTGCCCTGTAACAAATTCGATGATAGCTGTACCTCTTGTCCAGATACTTCCATATTTAATCCGTACTCCTTTAATCTGTTTATAAGTATGATATTATTTTCGTTTTGAATAAATTCTAATACTGAAATAGCAATTTTATCACCAATTTCATCTATACCTTCAAGTTCTTCCTGATTGGTTTTTAGTAGAGAATCCATATTCATGAAATGGGCTACTAATTTTTTCGCCACTGTTTCGCCCACATATCTAATCCCTAATGCAAATAGCAGTTTATGAAATGGTGTTTCCTTAGATTCTTCAATACCTTTTATAATATTATCTGCTGATTTTTCTGCCATTCTTTCTAAAGGCAATAAATCAGTCTTTTTTAATTCATAAAGATCCGCTATGTTACGAACTAATCCTTCACTGTATAACAGATCTATTGTTTCACTTCCTATTCCATCTATGTTCATCTGCTTACGACCAATAAAGTGAATCATTTTACCTTTTATTTGAGGAGGGCATCCATCTGTATTGGGACAGTAATGTTGAGCTTCACCTTCGTCTCTTATTAGTTGATTATTGCATTCTGGACAATGCGTAATAAAGTTAAATGACTGACTAGATTTATTCCTTTTATCAAGTAATACACCTGTTACCTTTGGAATAATTTCTCCTCCTTTTTCCACAAATACATGATCACCTACCCTTAAATCTAGTTTCTTAATTTGATCTTCATTGTGGACGCTAGCTCTCTTAACAACCGTTCCACTTATTTCCACTGGTTTTAATTGAGCGACAGGAGTAATTGCACCAGTTCTTCCTACCTGAAAAGTGATTTTTTTCAAAATAGTGGATACCTGTTTGGCTTTGTACTTATACGCTATTGCCCATCTTGGCGATTTCGCTGTATTCCCAATTTGGAGTTGTAAATCAAGTTTATTTACCTTAATCACAATACCATCGATTTCAAAATCTAAATTTTCTCTTTCTTTTTCCCAATGATTAATAAAATCCATTATCTGATCTATTGATTTTGATCGTTCAATAAATCGACTGGATGATTGAGGGGTTTTAAAACCTAGTTTTTGCAAATACCCGTACTGATCAAAAGCATTATTGAAGTTGGAATTCTTTAAGTATGCAGCATACAAAAAGCAATCTAACTTTCTTTTAGCAACTTCAGCTGAATCTTGTAGCTTAAGTGAACCTGATGCCGTATTTCTTGGATTAGCAAACATAGGTAAGCCTTCATCCTGTCTTTGTTTATTTAGTTCATCAAAAGCAGGGTTAGGAAAGATCACTTCTCCTCTTACTTCAATTTTTTTTGGGAATTCACCAAACAATTTTAAAGGGATGGAAGAAATTGTTCTGATATTATTGGTTACCACTTCTCCAGTTGTTCCATCTCCCCTAGTTACCGCTCTTATTAGTTCCCCATCCTCGTAAATTAGACTTATGGCTACTCCATCATATTTCAATTCGCATATATATTCAAAAGGTACATCAATGACTTTTTTTATACGTTGATCAAAATCAATGATGTCTTGTTTAGAGTAGCTGTTTGATAGGGAGAGCATAGGATATTCATGAGCATAAGTTTGAAAAGATTTAGTGACTTCTCCTCCTACTCTTTTTGACGGAGAATTATCATCATGATATGCTGGATGTTTTTCCTCTAATTCTTCTAATTCTTTCATTAATTGGTCGAATTCAAAATCACTGATTAATGAACGGCTATGTACATAATACTCCACATTGTAGTGGTGTAGTAGAGTACGCAACTCTTTAATTCTCTCTTTAGGATTTTTACTCAACCTTAATAGCTTTTATAAACCTATTTTTACCTTGTAAATCTTTTTTTAATTCAATGTTTGAATAGTGATTATCACTTATCAAATTTACCATTTCATCACCAAAATCCTCATGAATTTCAAAGAATAATTTACCGTGAGTTTTAAGGTTTAAATGACAAAATTCTAAAATAGATTTATAAAAAAATAATGGATCATTATCGTCTACAAATAGAGCAATATGTGGTTCATGATTTCTAACTATGGGTGACATTGAATTTAACTCAGATTGAGGTATATAAGGTGGGTTGCTGACTATATAATCCGATTTTGGATATGTATTGTTCGGTTTAGTAATATCATCCTTCAAAAATTGAACATCTAAATTCAATTTTTCAGCATTATACTTTGCCACTTTTAATGCTTCATCTGACACATCTATACCAATCGCATTTATGAGTTCTCTTTTCTTCTTTAAAGCTAAAGAAATACAACCTGATCCGGTTCCTATATCAATCAAATTAATTTCATCTTTAGGATTTATTTCTTCTAATAGATTAAATACTAATTCTTCTGTTTCTGGTCTTGGAATCAAGGTATGTTTATTGACTTTTAGGTCCATTTCAAAAAATGAGGTAAATCCTAAAATATGTTGAATTGGTTTTCCTAAATTGAGTTGTTCAATAATAGAAATATAATGTTTAAAATAATACTCTTCCACTAAATAATGTCTGTGCATGGAGTAATCCGCTTTAGACCACCTTTTCAGAAAAAACAAAACCAAAAAAAACAATTGTTCCTGTTCACGAAATGAATAGCGATTAGCTACTTTTATCATAAACCATTTTTTTAGTTCAGCATATGTTTTCAATGCATGCATATAATTAGTATGTTTACATTATAGATAACACTAAAATAAAATGAAAATTAAAGGCGGAGATTTTTTAATTCATAAAACTAATCCATTATCTATTTTTATTCCCGAAGAATGGAACGAAGAACAGATCATGTTAAAAGAAATGGTTCAGGATTTTTTAATGAAAGAATTACACAGTCTTCCAGAAGAACCAGATGCCTCTAAGGATCTTCCGTTTATTATTAATTTACTTGACAAAAGTGCTGAACTAGGACTATGTGGACTTCATATAAGCGAAACCTATGGTGGAACCAACTTAGACTTTAATTCTGGTCTTTTATTTACTGAAGCGATGTCTATAGGATTTTCATTTGCAACTACATTAGGTGCCCACGTTTCTATCGGTTCTTTACCTATAGTCTATTATGGAAATGAAGAACAAAAGAAAAAATATTTACCAAAAATCGTCACCGCAGAAATAAAAGCAGCTTACGCATTAACTGAACCAAGCGCTGGATCAGATGCCAATTCTGGAAAAACTAAGGCAACCCTTGATGTGACAAATAATCGTTTTCTTATTAATGGGCAAAAAATGTGGATTACAAATGCTGGTTTTGCAGATTTATTTGTTGTATTTGCCAAAATTGAAAATGATAAAAATCTTTCTGCGTTTATAGTAGAAAAATCTTTTGGTGGGATTACACTTGGTGAAGAAGAAAAAAAATTAGGTATTAAAGGATCATCTACAAGACAAGTATTTTTTAATGACTGCCCTGTTCCAATGGAAAATCTTTTAGGCGAGCGCGAGGGTGGTTTTAAAATTGCTTTAAACATCCTCAATTCAGGGAGAATCAAACTTGCAGCTGGATCCATTGGGGGTGCCAAATTTGCCCTCAATAAGGCCATCACATATGCAATAGAAAGAAAACAATTTGGAAAAAGTATTGCTGAATTTGCTGCAATGAAGCACAAGTTAGGTGAAATGGCCAGAAAAATATTTGCCGCAGAATCGGCTATATATAGAACTGGAAAAAATATTGATTTGAAAGAATCAGAACTAAAAAATGAAGGAAAATCAGAAAATGAAATGAAGCTAGAGGCTCTCAGGGAATTTGCCATTGAATGTGCTATGATGAAAGTATATAGTACAGAAGTTCTTGATTATTGTATAGATGAATCATTACAAATTCATGGTGGTATGGGGTACAGTGCAGAAACAGGAATTGAAATGGGATATAGAGATGCTAGAATTACTAGAATTTATGAGGGAACTAATGAAATAAACAGGATGCTTGCATTTGCTGAGCTGATGAAAAGAGCATTTCAAACAAAAGAACTAAATCTAAAAGAAGCAGGTAAAAAAATACCAAAAACATTATTGAAAAGGTTTTTAAGAGTTGAAAAGCTCACTTCTGAAAAAGTGATTGAAAACCATAAGTATTTATTTTTAATTCTTTCAAAGTATGCATTTGACGCATTTGGAATGGAACTTGAACATGAACAAGAAATAATAATGAATTTATCGGATATACTTACAGAAACGTATGTAGCTGAATCGGTATATCTAAGAGTTAATAAAATCAAAAAGCAAAAAATATCAAATGGTACGATTCAACAAAAGGAAAATGTATTGGCCTTACAACTTTATGAAGCGAATATTAAAATTCTTCACTGCGCTAATACTATTATAGATAGCTTACCAAATACAAAAAACAAAACGTTACGATTTTATATTAAACTACTTACGCCTCAACCTCATTTGAATCCAACAAAAATAAGAAGAACTATAGCAGAAAATTTAGTGGAAAATAAGGAGTATAACTGGTAATTATTTATTGTCTTTTATGAGATTTACAACTGATGTTATTTTATTCATTACCCTAAAAAATGCCTCAATATCTTTAGGATCTACATTTTCATGAATTGCTTTTTCAAATGAAAATAATCGTTGGGCAGCTAAATCTCTTAGTTCTAAGCCGTAGTCAGTAAGACATATATATACTTTTCTTTTGTCAGACTTGTCTTTTCTTTTGTATATAGCTCCTTTTTTTTCCATTGCCTTTAAAATTCTAGATAAACTATTTGGCTCCATGCTCATCCTTGGTGCAATTTTCGTAACTGGAGTTCCGAAATTTTCATTGATGGTCAATAAGACAAATGCCATAGAAAGACTTACCCCCTTCTCTGCAGCTTGGTCATTGTATAGCTTATATAACTCAATCCAAGAAGATCGAATTCGGTTTACAATAACCCCTTCAGCTATTTTTTTATAATTATCCAAGCAATAAATATGTGAAAATTAATTCACATTGCATTGAAAAAAGAAATAATTAATGAAGTGTTGTAAAAAAACATGAAATAATAGTGTAAGAACTAGATAATTTGTGTTTCTTTAATATGCATGCATAGTAAAAAAATGAAAGATAAAATTGTATTAATAGACGGTTGTAGAACTCCATTTCTAAGGTCTGAAACAGAATTTTTAAACACCATGACATATGAATTGGGGCAACTAGCTATTAAAGGGCTAGTTTCAAAAACGGGTATAGACCCTAAAGAAGTGGATAGCGTTGTTATGGGCTGTGTGATTCACACCCTTAAAACAAGCAATCTGGCTAGAGAATCTGCACTCACTGCAGGAATCCCAGAAAAAACACCTTGCCACACCGTGACACAAGCATGTATTTCTGCAAACAGAGCCATAGTAGCTGCAATTGGTGAAATTGCTACAGGACAGGCGCAAGTGGTTATTGCTGGTGGGGCTGACAGCGCCTCAGAAACACCCATAGGGTACAAAAAGCACATGCGCACAAAGCTGATGAAAGGAAATAAAATCAGATCAACTGCAGACATGATCAAATTTGTGCTTGGGTTTAAACTGAAGGATTTTCTTCCTGAAATACCAGCTATTACAGAATTTACCACTAAAAAAACCATGGGACAAGATTGCGATATTATGGTAGCTAAGCACAATGTATCTAGACAAGATCAAGATGTATTTGCTAAAAGATCACATGATAATGCCGAAAAAGCTTGGCAAGATGGTCATCATCAAAAAGAAGTTGTTCCTGTAGAAATTGAGCCCGATTTTAAAATGATAAAAAAGGATAATGGTATTAGAAGCGGTACACCAATAGAAAAACTAGCCAAACTAAAACCTGCTTTTGATAAAAAACACGGAACACTAACCGCTGCTAATTCTTCTTTTCTGACAGATGGAAGTGCAGTTTGTTTACTAATGACAGAATCGAAAGCAAAAGAACTTGGACTTACTCCAAAGGCAGAAATTATAGATTATTGTTTTACTGGACAAAGGCTTGAAGATGAATTACTACTTGGTCCAGCCTATGCCATGAGCAGAGTGCTAGATCAAACTAAATTAACATTAAATGATATTGATGTATTTGAAATTCATGAAGCTTTTGCAGGTCAAGTATTAACCAATATAAAATGCCTTGCAGATGATAGATTTTGTAAAGTTGAATTACAAAAAGAAAAGCCTGTTGGTGAAATTGACATCAATAAGGTCAATAATTGGGGAGGGTCTCTTTCTATAGGACATCCATTTGGCGCGACCGGAGCTAGATTATTAACCACAGCAGCAAACCGATTAATCGAAGAAAATGGTGAATACGCTATGGTATCTGCATGCGCTGCAGGAGCACATGGACATGCTATGATTATTAAAAATTATGAAGGATAATGGGAAATGATTTATTTAGATTAGAAATTGAAAAGGGAATAGCCACCATCTGGATTGATTCCAAAAAAGATAAAATAAATATAGTTTCACCTTCTCTGATTACTGATTTTGAAGAGATATTTAATGAAGTAAATCAAAACGAACAAATCCAAGGTGCTATTTTAATCAGTGCTAAAAAAGATTTTATAGCAGGAGCTGACATTAAATCTTTCAAAGGTGAAAAAGTAGGTGATTTTCAACCTACTAGCAGAAAAGGCCATGCCATGCTACAAGCTATTGAAGATTGCAGAAAACCCATTGTGGCAGCCATTCACGGCACATGTTATGGTCTGGGAACAGAAATTTCATTGGCTTGTCATGCTAGAATTTGCACTGACGACACCAAAACAAAAATGGCTTTACCCGAAGTAAAATTAGGACTACTTCCAGGTGCTGGTGGTACGCAAAGATTACCAAGATTAGTGGGGTTAGCTACGTCTTTAGATATTATGCTAACAGGAAAAAATGTATATGCGTATCCTGCTAAAAAAATAGGATTAGTTGATGAAGTAGTTCATCACTCCAAATTACATCGTGCTGCAAAAACACTTGTAACCAAAATGATTAGCGGTAAATTTCAACGAAAACCTATAAAAAAATCATTGGTTGAAAAATTACTTGATTCTTCATTAGGCAGAGGCATTGTATTTAGTCAAGCTCGTAAGAAAACTTTAAAAGCGACAAAAGGAAATTACCCTGCACCAATTGCCATTATAGATTGTGTAGAGATAGGATTAAAGAAAGGATTAAAAAAGGGATACGAGAAGGAAGTCGTTTTATTCGAAGAATTGATACTATCGGATGTGTCCAAGGCACTGAGGAATCTATTTTTTACTACTACAGAAAAAAAGAAGAATCCATATAAAACTAAACTAAAAAATACAGACCGCATAGCTGTTTTAGGAGCTGGATTTATGGGGGGAGGAATAACAGAAATTTCCGTCAATAACGGTATGGATGTAATACTTAAAGATTTAAGCGAAGACATGATACAGTCCTCTAAAAGCACCATTTGGAAAGGATTAAAAAGAAAATTAAAAAGGAAACAACTAAACGAAACGGAAGCTAAAACCATTATACAGCGTGCTGTTGGTCAGACTGACTTTAAAGGATTTCAAGGTGTTGATGTAGTAATTGAAGCTATTGTTGAAAATATGGAAATCAAACAAAAAGTGATAAAAGAATTGGAATCTGTTTGCCATGAGGATTTCATTTTTGCTTCTAACACCTCATCACTTCCATTAACTGAGATGTCAAAAGCAGCTAAAAAACCAGAAAATGTAATTGGCATGCATTATTTCTCACCCGTGCCCAAAATGCCCTTATTAGAAATCATTAAAACAGAAAAAACTTCAGAAGAAACACTAGCCACTTGTTATGAAATTGGCAAGAGACAAGGCAAAACCTGTATAGTTGTTAATGATATGCCTGGTTTTTATGTAAATAGAATATTATGTCCTTACTTATTAGAAAGTCTTCTACTGATTGAGGAAGGGGTGAGAATTGAAGATATAGATAGGGCTTTGACCTTACTAGGAATGCCAATTGGACCCATCACCCTTTTAGATGAAGTAGGAATTGATGTAGGAGCTCATGTCATGAGCGGCAATATGGCTGAGCTCTTAATTGGCAGAGAAGGTTTTAAAATTAATTATTCCATGCCAAAGATGTTTGAAGCTGGATTGCACGGTAGAAAGGCCAAAAAAGGGTTTTATAATTATGCCATGAAAAAAGGAAGGCTCAGAAAAACTTTACCAAATCAAGATGTATATCAATATTTTGGGAATCCATCTCCTAAAAAAATAGATCGAAAGGAAATTGAAGAACGCACTATGTTAATGCTCTTGAACGAAGCAGTCTGGTGTATAGAAGATAACATCCTTCAAAACCCAAAGGATGGAGATATTGGAGGTGTGTTTGGTGTTGGATTTTTACCTTGGTCTGGAGGACCTTTTAGCTACATGAATTTACTAGGACTTGACCATGTGGTAAATAAAATGGAACACTACGCTTCAATCCATGGACCAAAATTTAATCCAAGACCTCTTTTAAAGTCTATGGCAGAGAAAGGAGAAAAGTTTATTGTTTAACGATTAACTTTTCGGTAATCGTGAAATGGCTAGACGTAACTAATAGAAAGTAAACTCCTGAAGATACATTCTGGTATCTTAATGTGCAATTTTCACAACTTGTGAATTGATTAGAAACTAGCTTTCCTGTAATATCAATTAATTGAACTTGTTTATTTAATGGGGTTAAATTAACCAAGTCTACGTAAAACTCGCCATTATTTGGATTTGGAAAAACTAAGACATCTCCTTTTTCTTCATCTATGATTTCAGAATGGCTGCAATTCTGCACATGTAGCGTAGTAGAATCATTATTTATACAACCATTTATATCCGTGATTTCTACACTGAACACGATCTGACTATCCACTAGGTAAGGACCGACAGTTATAAATGGTGTAGTATCATTGGTATTCCAAAAAAAACTAGAAGCAGAAGTCAATGCTTGAAATACTGCTGTGCTATCTTGACATATGGTGTCAGGTCCAAAAATAGTTAGGCCTGGAATAGGATTGACCTGAACAAATACAGAGTCATTGTATTGACACCCATTAGAATCATAACTTATTAATGAAAAATTACCGTCAGCAGTAGGCGATATAGTGATTAAATCCGATGTGTCCGTATTATTCCAAATGTAATAATCTGCTCCGCTTGCTGACAATGTGGTGGTAGAGCCTTCACAAACAGTTGTATCACCACTTATAAATATAGTACTTAGAGGAAAAATAAATATGGAGTTGGAAACACTAACGGTACAATTATTAGAGTCAGTGTAAACGTATTCAATAATAGCATTATTTGTCCCCACTAAACTGGGATCAAAATCATTGCCCAACACTCCAACTCCACTGTATGTACCTCCAAATGGGCTTCCACCGTTTAAATTAAGAACAGAAGCATTTGGACAAATATCATTTGGCAGTAACAATTGTACATTAGGTAAGGAATTTATGTGAATGAATGCAGAATCTATGGATGTACAATTGTTGGAATCCGAATACTCATAAGTATATAAAGAACTGGAATCATTTATAAAACTAGGGTCAAATATTCCATTTGATATCCCTAGCCCCGAATAAATTCCACCCATTGGATTTCCACTAGACAAAGTAAAAGCTGAATCATTTGCACAAACTTCAAAATCAACAATTGATGTATAGGGTGGTGGATTAACAAAAATAGAATCTGAAATTATATTCATGCAATTATTTGAATCTGTAAACTGGTAAGAAATTTCATTCCAACCAATCGCAGCTAAAGCCGGATCAAAAATATTATTGTTCACTCCAGTTCCCGAGTAAATTCCACCAATTGGAATAAAGTTTTGTAATGCTATAGAAGAATCATTTGAACAAATTGTATTGACGCTTGTGCTAGATTGGCCTAAGGATGGTATGTCATGCACGGTCAATGATAATCCAATTGAATTTGTACAGTTATTTTGATCAGCATAGATGTAGACTATTGAATTTTGACCTATAATACCATCGTATGCTGAAAATGTATTATTCAATACACCTGGTCCTGTATAAACTCCTCCTATAGGAGAAACTATTGATAATGGTAATGTATCATAAACGCACAGCTCTGGTAATGGAGATACACTTAACGTGGGTATAGCAAATACTTCAATGTAGGTAGAATCTGTAGCAAAACAACCATTTAACTCTGCAGTGTAGCTTATGTTAAATATACCCGAACCAGTGCTATCTGGAAAAAAGCTACCATTATAAACACCATTTCCACTGTAAATACCTCCCACAGGGGAACCATTAGACAACGTTACAGAAGAAGCGTCTTCACAAATAGAATTCAGTGTCTGTAAATTTACGGATGGCAAAGCCTTAACGTAGTTGATTATTGAAGTTTCATTTACGCAACCATTCAGATCAGTATAGCTGTAAAATATTTCATTAGAGCCTACATTGGATAAAGATGGATCGAAAATTCCATTAGCTACACCTACTCCACTATATATTCCACCCTGCGGAATACCCGTGTTTAAAATAATTGGATCATCATTAAGACATAAAGTATCTATTTGATTTAAGGAAACCGTAGGTAAAGAATAAACTACTAAATCTTCGTTTCGTGTAGCTAAACATGTATTTGACTCTAAATATGAATAGGTAATTTCAATGGTCCCAGGACTGACCAACGAAGGATAAAATATACCATTCACCACACCCTGACCACTGTAAGTTCCACCAGCAGGGCTAGCTCCTGTTAAAATTAAACTATCATCATCATGGCATAGACTAGAAAAAGGGAGTTGAATGATATTGACGTTGGTCGTATCCACAGTAATCATTTGCGAAGCAGTCGAGGAACAACCATTAGAATCTACGTAAGAATAATCTACTTGAAAAAATCCTGAACCAGAAATGGCTGGATCAAAACTATTATTTGAAACTGCTAATCCAGTAAATTGCCCCCCCTGAGGAAACCCTCCAGTAAGTTGAACTGGATTACTATTTACATTGCAAATTGGAGTCAATGGAGATAAGTTAACATGGGGTAGTTGGAATATGGAAATTTCAAGTTGATCTGTGTTTTCACATCCATTATCATCAATACCAATCACTTGGTATATTCCGCTTTGTAAAGGTGAAAATGAAACACCATCTGTCACATTATTATCCCAGTGATAGGCACTTGCTCCACTACCATTAAGTGTTAGAGAATCACCTGAGCAAATAGATACGTCTGCTCCTGCATTAACAGAGGGGAATTCATTTACGATAATAGCATTGGAGGTTTCATTGATACACCCATTAAGATCTTCATACATATAATTTAGTTCAAAATTTCCTGCGTTGTATGTAGAAGGGTCGAAACTTGTAATGGTATCATTTAATATTTGGTATATCCCACCACTGGGTTGTCCTATGTCTAAAATAAAACTGGAGTCATTGGCACAATAGGGGCCTATTGAATTTAAAGAAACGCTAGGAACATCATGTATTTCAAATGTGATTACATCTGTAGAGATGCCACAAGAATTAGTAAAAGAATACTCTATGCTATGTACCCCTACAGCAAGTTCTGCGGGTTTTAAAGAATCTTTTATAATACCATCTATTTTGTAAACTCCTCCTACTGGAGTACCAATAGTTAATGGTATGCTTTCATCATTAACACAAAAACTACTTATCGAATCTAATTGAGCGTTTTCATTGGCATCAACTTTTAAAACACGGGTAGAAGTGGATGAACACCCATTTTCTGTTACGCTGTATGTTATAGGAAAAGAACCATCTCCTGAAAGAAAAGGATAAAAAGTATTGCTAATTACGTAGGGACCTGAATAAGTACCTCCAAATGGGGTAGCTGAAAATAATGGTAGCGCGTTATTATTTTCACAAATACTATCAAAAAATGGATAGTTAATGGAAGGATTTGCATTAACTACCAAATAAAAATCAATACTGTCTGAGCAATTTTGTGCAACAGAATATTTATATGTTATAAGGTGAGTACCTACTCCTGCTGAAGAAGGGTTAAAAGTCGAACCTGAAACTCCGGGACCTGTATAAGAGCCTCCTGCAGGAGTGACAAACCCACCTAAAGAATATGGAGCATCATTTTCGCAAAAGCTGGGTATTGAATTGGATATAAACAAGGGAGGAGGCGTGACGGTATTGGCAATTTGAACGGCATCATCACTACAACCAAATGCATTCGTGAACGTGTAGTTGATAAGACTTGGTCCAGGACCTAAAAAAGTAGGATCAAAGACGGAGTCATTGATCATGCCAAGACCTGACCAAACCCCACCTGAGGGATTACCATCTGGGACCACCACAGCACCACCGCTTAGACAAACGGTAAAAGGGGTTAACGGAACAGAAACAGAAGGGAGTGGTGCAATAGTTACGTTTACTACATTACTGGTATCTTTACAACCTAAACTATCAGTTAAAATAGAATAATTGCCGGTATTATTAGTGGTATATACAGGGTTGTTATCAATAGAGGTTAAGCTTCCATTATTAATCCATTGATAGGAAATCCCTGGATTTATATTTGCATTTAAGGAAACAGCATTTCCAGCTCCACATATAACTGGGTTAGGTGGTGTTACTTGAGAATATACAGGATTACAGGGTATAATTTCCGTTATAAACGCATCGTTCAATTGATTAGTTGGAGTAGTGTAATCACCAAAAGATCTATACTGAGGACCTACGTTACCACAAAAAACAGCTTGGTTTTCATTTCCAATAGTAAGATCATAAATACCTAAAGAATATGGCTCAGGTGTACTAGTGCTAGCTCCACTTCCATCAATTTGTAGGACACTACTGTTAGTTGTACTAGTTATCCAGTTAACCGAATTTAAGTTAGTATCTATATTCACAAAAATTATTTCGTCCGATCTGGAGAAAGTATTGTTTTCTAAAATTATTGTTCCGTCAAGTGTTCCCCCAAAAATTAATTGATTGTCTTTAATTTCTAGAGTTGAAATGGGGAAACTATTTATAGATTGCGAAGGAAAAGTATTCAGCAAATTACAGTTAGTTGGAACAAAATTTGGATTTAATTTAACTAATGTATTCGTATTTTCAGGTATATTGATTCCAGCTATAGTTTGGTTGAAAAGTCCATTATTTTGATTATTGAAAACAAAAAAGATGTTATCTGAATTATCAATTGACAAACCATGAGATAGGTAGTTTAATGCGTTGCCAAAACCAAAAAATGCATTGAAAGAGGATAAAGCGTTTTCAATTTTATAAACATTATTGTAAAAGCCTGAACCATCTAATTCTAAAATCATTATTGCACCTCTTGGAGTAGAAGCGCTAAATGGAAAACTGGAAATTGAAGTTGGGCTAGGCTGTCCACCAATTTTACAACCTAAACTCGAGTAGTAATATTGTGCTATGACATGATCGTTTGAGTTTACTTCAAAATCAAGACCTATTACTGCATCAAAATCTTGATCTACATTACAATAAATTGGAGTAATCCAGCTATTAGTTCCGTTTACATCTGTTTTTAATATAAAACTGTTTAAGTATTTGTAGCCATAAAAACCACCTCCACCAGGAGCTTGAGTGTTAGGAAGCGAAATACCATCAAATTGTCTTCCAATTGAATTAATATTTCCTAAAGAACCAGTTGATACACGGTTAGAGCCCATTAGGTAGACATGACCATTCTTAAACTTTATTTTACTTTTCCCATAATAATTAAAGGAGTTGTTATTATATCCATTAACGTTATTGTTAAAATCATTATCGGTTGTTGCTCCAGTTTTAATCCATTGAAAATTACCAGAGGTATCATATTTGGCTAAAAAATTATCAGACACGTTGATAGGATTTGCAAATGGTTGGAATGCAGAAACTGCTGTGTCTCCATCAAAAACGGCAGTGGAGGAAAACAATCCACTTATATATAATCCACCTTGGTTGTCCAACTCTAAATCCATTGCTTGATCAGAAGCTGGACCCCCTGCAGTTTTAATCCAAATTGGATTTCCCAAAGGATCTAATTTCCCAAAAAATATATCCTTAGAATTACCTGTAATAGTGGTATTTTTAATAGTAGCTGAAATATCGAAATTACCAGCAATGTATTTATTACCAAAAGAATCTAATTTGACAGCTCTGACGGAAACTTGATAAGATGAAACAGAAGATGTAAAGGAGCTGAATAAGGAGAAACCTTGTAAATAGGCAGTTACTGGAAAGCTAATTATGATTATGAATAAGAAGAACTTTAGTAAATAACAAGGTGTATTTTTTTCTTTATTGTTTAACATTTTTAATAAAAAGCTAAACAAATATAGTGTTTATTAGTGTTAAGTAGATTAACCTATGTTAAAATTTAGGGTATTTTAATCACAACATTCGCCATCCACATAAGTGGTAACTCCACCAAAAACAGTAGCATGACATGAATTACTGTAAGTTACCCCATCGCATCCACATACAGGTGCATATTCTTCTGTACAAAAAGCAGAATCAATTATAAGGGTAGAATCTATGCAGACATCATTATTTGGAGAGGGTAATCGTGAGCAATCACCAGTTTTTTGACAAGATAAGATCATCATGGAGAATAGTACATATCCAATTGATTTAAACAAATTTAAAAACATGATTACTAATGTTTTATTCTTTTACAAAACGTAAAGATAGATTACCCTTGGTTGAGGGAACAAGCACAAAATACAGACCCGAAGGAAAGCTAGATACATCTAACAGATGCTGACCATGAATATGATTCATTTCATAAAACAATTGTCCTTGAACATTTAAAATTTTTAAAGCATATTCTTCATTTGAACCTTTAACATTAAGATGGTTTGAAGTTGGAGATGGGAAAATTTTATAATCAGGCTGCAATATGGAAATTTGATGTATGTCCGTTACATCAACTCCAGGGTTATTATGGATAAATGTCCAACTCCCCCAAGGCGTACTAGTCCCTGTGCTCCAATAAATTTGATCTTCAAACAAGCAATTTATTGAATTACCGCTTGGAAGAATAGCCGAATCATTTACCAACCTTACAGTGACATCTATAGTATCCGTTAATGACCAACTGTGGCCAAAAGATATTGTCGATGCATCAACTAAAGTATCTTGATGTAAAATATTTCCATGTTGGTCTGAAAACTCCCAAGTAAAGACATTCTGTGACCTTGGATGAGTCATATATTGACCAGAGTGATAAATACTAATAGCCGTTTGTTGCGACCCTACATTCATAACCATACCTAGTTGATTACAAGGAACACAAGTTATTACCTGTGCTTTTGGTATTTGAGTAAACCCAAACACAAAATATAATACTGGTAAAATCTTTTTTATCATATTTCAAGTTTTGTTTTGAACAATTATAAACTGATTTTTTATTTTATCTCACTCCTAAAGGTATAATTAAAATCAATTAAAATTAACCTTGAAACACAATGCTAAATTACTATTTTTAATTTTTAATCTCTGACCTGATACGGCTTAAACTTTGTTGGGTAATTCCCAAATATGAAGCAATGTGATAATTTAACGCATACTTTTCAATGTACTTATATTTTTTTAGAAGCAATTTATATCTTTCAGACGCAGGTAATTGCAATTGATCTAAAATTCGCTTTTGTAAACTCACAATATGGAGCTCTAGGCTTTTACGATGCAAGAATTCCAATGTTGGGTATTTTTCACAAATACTATCTATCCCCTCTACAAGGTTTACCTCAATTACAATAGAATCGGTAATGCTTTCAATAATTTGAGTGGACTTTTGTTTACTAAAAATAGCCATGTAATCGCTGATCCAATGATCTTTTAATGCAAATTGAAGGGTGTGCTCTTTCCCTTTAATGTCATACACATACGATCTTAGGCACCCATCCACTATAAAATAGGTTTTGTTTATATATTGGCCTTCAATTATGAGCTTTACTCCCTTTTTTATTTCTTTTACTGTAGATATAGACT
>JAYYEV010000031.1:0-38544 GCA_036159515.1 Bacteroidota bacterium
CATGTCATGCTACTGTTTTTGGTGGAGTTACCACTTATGTTATTCAATTCATAAAACAATTGTCCTTGGACATTTAAAATCTTTAAAGCATGTTCTTCATTTGGCCCTTTAACATTAAGATGGTTTGAAGTTGGAGATGGGAAAATTTTAAAATCAGGTTCCAATATGGTAATTTGATGTATGTCAGTTACATCAATTCCAGGATTATTATGAATAAAAGTCCAAGACCCATAGGGTGTTCCATTTGGAAATGTATCTATTTGCCATAGTATCTGATCTTCAAATAAACAATTAATTGAATTACCATTTGGTGGTAAACCATTAGAAATATTCCAATTATCTAAATTAGCCGAATCATTTACAAAATGTACCGTAACATTTATAGTATCTGTTAATGACCAATTATGACTAAAAGATATTGTAGATGCATCAACTAAAGTATCTTGGTGTAAAATGTTTCCTTGTTGGTCTGTAAACTCCCACATAAAAATATTTTCTGATCGTGGGTGAGTCATGTATTGGCCTGAGTGGTAAATACTTATAGCCGTTTGTTGAGAAGCAACATTCATAACCATACCTAACATATCACAAGGCACGGCTGTTATAACTTGTGCTATTGTTATTTGAGTTAGCCCAAACACAATGGCTAATATTGGTGCAATCTTTTTCATCATATTTTAGTTTTGTTTTGAACAATTATAAAATTGATTTTTTGATTTTATCTCACGCCTGAGGGTGAAATTTGAATCTGCAATCATCAAATATTCATTCTTGAAGCACATTGTTAAATTACTATTTTTAATTTTTAATCTCTGACCTGATTCGGCTTAAACTTTGTTGGGTAATTCCAAGATACGAAGCAATGTGATAATTTAACGCATACTTTTCAATGTACTTATATTTTTTTAGAAGCAATTTATATCTTTCAGACGCAGGTAATTGCAATTGATCTAAAATTCGCTTTTGTAAACTCACAATATGGCGCTCTAAGCTCTTACGATGCAAGAATTCCAACGCTGGATATTTTTCACAAATACTATCTATCCCTTCTGTTAGGTTGACCTCAATTACAAAAGAATCGGTAATGCATTCAATAATTTGTGTGGACTTTTGTTTACTAAAAATAGCCATGTAATCGCTAATCCAATGATCTTTTAATGCAAATTGAAGGGTGTGCTCTTTCCCTTTTATATCATACACATACGATCTTAAGCACCCATCCACTACAAAGTAGGTTTTGTTTATATATTGGCCTTCAATTATGAGCTTATCTCCCTTTTTTATTTCTTTTACTGTAGATATAGACTGGGTGAATTCTCTAATCTCATCATTTAAAGGTATTCTTCTGGATATGAAATCAAATAACTCTTTCATAAAACGTAATTAAAACTATAATATAAACCATAAACAGAATTTAACCTATGTTAATTTCTTCACATTTAACTTATTCTTAATATACTTTATTAAATGTCAAAAATTTTACATAATCAATTTGAACTTTCTATACTGTATTCATTTAAATTTGTGAAAAATTACATCAAAATGAAAAAAATATTTTCGCTTTTAACTATGAGTTTGTTTCTCATGAGTTTAACACCCAATTCAAAAATAGAATCCATTAAAATAGTAAAAAAAGCTCCACTAACCGACTATAAAATGAAAGGAGTATCTGGAAACCAATTTTCGCTAAATGATTTAAAACTAAAAAACGGATTATTGGTTATTTTTAGTTGCAATACGTGTCCATTTGTTATTGGAAACAAGTCCATGGATGGATGGGAAAACAGATATAATGACTTATATGAATTTTGTAAATTACAAGATATAGGTATGGTACTCGTAAACAGCAACGAAGCAAAAAGAAATCAAGGCGATTCTTACACTGATATGCAAAAACACAGTATCAATGAAAAATATGACTCTCCTTATGTATTAGATAAAAATCATCAACTAGCAGATGCTTTTGGTGCTTCTACCACTCCTCATGTTTTTTTATTAAACAACTCCATGAATTTAGTCTACAAGGGAGCTATTGATGATAATTGTGGTTCTAAAAAGGAAGTTAAAGAAGAATGGTTAAAAGATGCACTAGAGTCATTGGGAAAAGGAGAAAAAATAAAAAATCCAGAAACTAGAAATTCGGGATGTAGCATTAAAAGAATTTAACAAATAAAAACTATGCCACAACTTTCTGCGAAATCTTATGCGATGCCTGCATCGCCAATTCGTAAACTAGTTCCTTTTGCTGAAAAAGCAAAAAAAAAGGGAACCGTTGTTCATCATTTAAATATTGGACAACCTGATATTGCAACGCCTAAAGTAGTGTTAGATGAATTAAAGAATCTCAATCTTAATGTAATAGAATACAGTCATAGTGCAGGGTTTAGTTCCTACAGAAAAGGTCTAGCTGACTACTACCAAAAACTAGGAATTAATCTAGATGCAGAAAAAGAAATCATGATTACTACTGGTGGTTCAGAAGCTCTTATTTTTGCTTTTCAGTGTTGCTTTGAACCGGGTGACGAAATTATTATACCAGAACCATTTTATGCCAATTATAATGGATTTGCTACTACTTGTGGAATCAACGTAATTCCCGTAACAGCATCTATAGATAATGGGTTTGCCCTACCTCCTATTTCTGCATTTGAAGAAAAAATAACCTCCAATACTAAAGGAATATTAATATGTAATCCTGGTAACCCGACAGGGTATTTATATTCAAAAGAAGAATTGGATTCACTTAGAAAAATCGTTCAAGAAAAAGATCTTTTTCTATTTGCTGACGAAGTCTATAGAGAATTTTGTTATGATGGAGCTACACATACTTCTGCATTGGAACTTACAGGTATTGAGGAAAATGTAGTTTTAGTAGATTCCGTATCTAAACGTTACTCCATGTGTGGTGCCAGAATTGGCGCGCTCATAAGTAAAAACCATCAATTCATGGAAATGGCACTCAAATTTGGTCAAGCTAGGCTGAGTCCTCCTACTCTAGGCCAAATTGCTGGTGAAGCTGCTCTTAAAACTCCTACTAGTTATTTTGATAATGTATCAGCTGAATATGTAGAAAGAAGAGATATTATTGTAAATGGACTAAATAAGATACCGGGGGTGAAATGTCCTAAACCACAGGGGGCGTTTTATTGCATAGCAGAACTACCTATAGATGATGCTGATCATTTTTGCCAATGGCTATTAGAAAAATTTGAAATGGAAGGTCAAACAGTTATGTTGGCACCAGCCTCTGGTTTTTATGCTAACAATAGTGTTAAAAACCAGGTAAGAATTGCATACGTTTTAGACAAAAAGCACCTCTACAATGCGGTAAAATGCATAGAAAAAGCATTAGGAGAATATCCTGGCAATAACTAGGTTAAAATAATTTGCTTTTTTGTTAATAAAAATCTGAACGATTTTAAACGCCATCTATTGGCTAATACATTGGTCATTGGACACCAAATAACTTAGATGCCAATAAAAAGTTTGTAGAATAAACCTTTATTAAGGTTTAAGTATAATTTCTGTGGCACCCATTCCAAACTCTTCATAAGGGGCATCGTAATACTTACACTCAGCATAATATATATCTAATTCTTTTCGAATCTCATGCCTAAGCACCCCCTCCCCAACACCATGTATAATTATAATTTTTCGTTGTTGCTTATTGATGGATTGATTTAAAAATCGCCTGAAATGAGTCATTTGGATATTTAGTATTTGACTATTACTCATGCCATGGTACGAATCAATTAAATTTTCTATATGCAAGTCGATTACATCTCGATCTTTACCACCATATTTTTCTAAATGCTTAAATTTTTTTCGTAAATCTGAATCTTGTTGTTCGATTAGATCTGCCTTAAGTTTTTGATTTACCTTTTGACTAAATGCCAAGTTATCGGTCTGATAATCTTCTTTATTTCGATCTCCCACTAATTCCTTAATATCATAAACCTCATCAAAACCATATTCATTTTCTAATTCTACTTGGAAATCATTTATGATTCTCGTAATGATACCGTGACCTTCTGCATTAAGAAATCTAACCCTATCTCCTACCTGATACGGATTCATTTATTCTACTTTAGTTTCGCATAAAGATCGTAATGATCTGCCTTAATAATCTCAACCTCTACAAAATCACCAATTCTGCAATAGGTAGATTCATCTTTTCGGATTAACACTTCATTGTCTACTTCAGGTGAATCGTACTCGCTTCTGCCAATAAAATAATCACCTTCAGCTCTGTCAATTAACACCTTGTATTGCTTACCTACTCTTTGTTGGTTCAGTTCATAAGAAATTCCGGACTGAAGTTCCATGATAGCATCTGCTCTTTCCTTTTTAACTTTTTGAGGCACATCATCTACGAAATTAAAGGCATGGGTATTTTCCTCATGAGAATAAGTGAAAATGCCAAGACGCTCAAACTGCATTTCTTCCACCCAATCATACATCTCTTTAAAATCAGCATTTGTTTCTCCAGGATAACCCGCAATTAGCGTAGTACGAATTGCAATATCAGGGATAATATTTCTTATATCTTTAATGAGTTTGGTTGTTTTTTCTCTTGTAATCCCTCTACGCATATCCTTTAACACCTTTGTTGAACCGTGTTGTAAAGGAATATCTAAATAATTACAAATTTTAGGCTCTTCTTTCATGACCTGAATTACATCCATGGGGAAACCAGAAGGATAAGCATAATGTAATCTTATCCAATCTATACCATCCACTTGACACAAGGCTTTTAGCAAATCAGCTAGGGCTCTTTTCTTGTAGATATCTAATCCATAGTAAGTAAGATCTTGAGCAATTAGCATAATTTCTTTAACTCCCTTTTTGGCCAAGGACTTAGCATTGATCACTAAATCCTCTATTGGAGTGGATCGGTGTTTGCCTCTCATGAGTGGAATGGCACAAAAAGAACAAGGGCGATCACAACCTTCTGCAATTTTGAGATAAGCATAATGTTCAGGTGTTGTGAGCAATCGTTCACCTACTAATTCATGCTTATAATTGGCATTCAGTGTTCTTAGAATGTTGGGTAATTCTTTGGTTCCAAAATATGCATCTACTTCGGGAATTTCTTCTTCTAATTGATCTTTATAACGTTCAGACAAACAACCAGAAACATACACCTTCTCAACCAATCCATTTTTTTTTGCATCCACAAAATCAATAATGGTATTAATGGACTCTTCTTTTGCATTTTCAATAAAACCACACGTATTTATAATGACAATGGCAGCATCATTCACTTTTGATTCATGCTCTACTTCAAATTGGTTGGCCTTTAGCTGAGCCATCATTACTTCAGAATCATATAAGTTTTTAGAGCACCCCATGGTGACCACATTTACTTTATTTTTTCGAAGTGTTTTCGTTTTCATATTATGACGTAAATGTGGATCCTTCAAATAAAGCATCTATGTAACCTGCTCTATTAAATACTTGAAGTTGATCTACTCCTTCTCCAACACCAATATATTTTACCGGAATTTTAAATTGATCTGCTATACCAATCAATACCCCCCCTTTTGCTGTGCCATCTAACTTAGTTATAGCCATGGCGTTCACTTCGGTAGCTTTTAAAAATTGTTCGGCTTGCTCAATGGCATTTTGACCTGTTGAACCATCTAAAACCAATAAAATTTCATGAGGAGCATCCGGTATTACCTTTTGCATTACATTTTTTATTTTGGTTAATTCATTCATTAAATTGACCTTATTGTGTAATCTTCCAGCGGTATCAATTAAAACAACATCTGCTTGATTTGCTTTAGCACTTTGCAAGGTGTCAAAAGCCACAGAAGCTGGATCAGAACCCATGCTTTGTTTCACAATAGGTACGCCCACTCTTTCGGACCAAATGGTTAATTGTTCAACCGCAGCAGCTCTAAATGTATCTGCAGCTCCAAGTACCACATTGTATCCTTTGTTTTTAAATTGATGAGCCAACTTCCCTATTGTGGTAGTTTTTCCAACTCCATTAACACCCACAACCATGATTACATGAGGTGTATCTGATTTTGGTACTACGTAATCATCTATGTCTTCCACATTGCTTTCATACAGCATATCCGAAATTTCTTTCTTAAGCAGACCGTTTAGTTGATTAACTCCTACATATTTATCTTGTTTTACCCTTTCTTCTAATCGATCAATGATTTTTAAAGTGGTTTTTACACTCACGTCTGAGGAAACCAATACTTCTTCCAAGTCATCCAGTACTTCTTCGTCTACACGTGACTTTCCCGCTACAGAATGAGCAATTTTGTTAAAAAAACTTTGCTTTGTTTTTTCTAACCCTTGATCAAGGTCTTCTTTCTTTTGTTTTGTGAAAAAATTTCTCCAGCTCATGATACTGATTTTAAAAAAAAAGCCCTTCCTATCCTTAGAAAGAGCTCTAATTTAATGTATTTAAGAAAAGGTTTAGAACCAGTCCTTTACTTTATCGTTGTGAACAATTTCTTCTTTGAATGTGTAAGCACCAGATTTTGATGATTTCACCATCTTAATCACTTTAGTATGCTGCTTACCTCCTCCTTTTTGTAATGATGCTACTGATTTCTTAGCCATGACTTAATTATTTAATTTCTTTATGAACTGTATATTTTTTCAATATAGGATTGAATTTTTTAAGCTCAATTCTATCTGGAGTATTTTTTCTATTCTTCGTAGTAATGTACCTTGATGTTCCTGGCATACCACTGTCTTTGTGCTCGGTGCACTCTAAAATAACTTGTACTCTATTTCCTTTCTTAGCCATTTTCTTGAATTTATGGGACGGCAAAGATAAATCATTTATCCTTATTTACAAGACTTTACACATCATTTATTGAATGATAAACGCATATAAACAGGATTATAAATATATTTGGGGAAAATAATGTTTATGAAATACATTTACCTTTCTTTAATTGCTTTGCTTTTCACTAGCTGCCAAGAAGTCCAATCGAATCATGACGAAGCTACTGTAGAAGAAGTAACTTATTATGGTCAAGAAATAGACCAAGATGGCATATCTAATTACGCAGAAATGAAATCAGCTACTATGGAAACTGGTCTTAGTAAAACTAAATTAGAAGGTACTATCATTCAAACTTGCCCTAAAAAAGGATGTTGGATGAGTTTAGCCACTGCATCTGACACTTTATTTGTTCGTTTCCGTGATTATGGATTTTTTGTTCCTACCGACAGTGTAAGCGGAAAAGTTGCTGTTATTGAAGGTGATTTATTCCTTGATACCATTACCGTAGAGATGAGAAAACATTATGCCGAAGATGCTGGAAAAAGTGTAGAAGAAATTGCTGCTATAACCGAGCCTGAATATGACATCAACTTTATTGCTGACGGAGTAATCATAAAAGATTGAGAATTCTACAAGCACTCATATTAATTTTCTTTATTGTGGGTTGTAATTCTGGAAATGCACCTGAAAAAAAGGTGATTATTGATCCGAATCCTACGAGTGAAATGGCGCAATTGATGCGAGAAATGACCGATGAGTTGGCCTCTATTAGAGAAAAATTGATAAATGACGTAGAATTAGATCAAAATCTATTGGATTTTGCTTTGATTCATGAACAAGAAGCGACAGATCCCTCTTTTAACAAGCCTCATGTTCAACCTATGTCTGAAGCTTATGCTTACGCAGTTGATGCATTTAATGAAAACCCCACCAAATCAAATTATTCGGCTATCATTAATAATTGTCTAAGCTGTCATCAGTTATCTTGTCCTGGACCTGTCGTTAGGATTAAAAAGTTAGAGATTAATTAAAAATCTTTAAATAAAGTAGGTTCAAGCTTCATCATTTTCTCGATTTCTTTCGTACTTCTAGGAATACATCCAGACAGGTTCTCAGGCAAACTATCCGTGATTAAAATATCATCTTCAATTCTTACTCCAATATTCCACCACTTCGGATCACAAGGAGAGCCTTCTTTGATGTAAATACCAGGTTCTACCGTGATAACCGTATTAGGCTGGAACTCACCCCTAGTACCAGCATCATGTACATCTAGCCCTAAATAATGAGAGGTGCCGTGCATAAAATATCTTCTAATCTCAAAAGGAGATTTGATTAGGCCCAGCTCTTGTAATCGCTGAGAAATTACGGTAGTGGCAATGGTGTTTGTAATGTAAAAAGGATTTCCTGGAATACACGCTTCAATGGCTTTATCTTGTGCTTCTAGAACAATATCGTAAATGATTTTTTCTTCTTTTGAAAATTTGCCGTCTACAGGCATAGTGCGAGTTACATCTGCTGTATAACCATGATACTCTGCACCCACATCACTCAGTAATAAATGATTACCCTTCATCGTTTTTCGGTTCGTGGTATAATGCAGAATACATGAATTTTCAGCTGCTCCCACAATGGATGGATAACCTGGGTATTCGGCTCCATTCATTTTGAATACCGCCTCTACTACTGCTTCTGCCTGATACTCTTTCATCTCAGGTTTTAATACTTTCATGAGTTCATTTTGAGCTTCACATGTAATCGAAATGGCTTTTCTCATCAATGTCATTTCTTCCTCGGTTTTAATTTCTCTCAACTGGTCCATCCATTTTCTAGATTCTTTATTGTCAATAATCATGTGTTGAAGTATACTATCATTTATAAGTGACTTATTTCTAAATTCTTTCTGAGGATCATGAAAAAACAAACTATCCACTTGATCTACACTAAGGTCAACCCAAGAAAATTGATCTATGTCATATGACTTTTCCATGTCAAGGATTAATTCTGAGCCTTCAACACCTAATTTTTTACCCACCCACACTTCTGAAAGTGGATTTCTTTTCTTTAACAATAAAAGTTCATGAACAGTATCATTTTTAAAAACCGTTGGTTCTTTGAATAAAAACAGCACACTGTTGGGTTCATTCAGCCCAGTTAAGTAGTAGAAATCTGGATCTTGGTGAAACTCATAACTCACATCATTAGAACGTACTTTTTCAGTCCCCGCATAATAAATAGCCATGGTGGATTCTGGCATCAATGCTCTAACCTTTTTTCGATTCATCTTATGAAACGATGCAGGAAGTAAATCTTTATCGTAAATCCCTAAGGAGTCTACATTACTTTCATATCTTAACCCAGTAGCTAATTCCTGGGATTGAGGAATTAGAAAAACAAAAACAAAAAAGAAGAGTAAAACAATGCGCATAAAAAAAGCCTTACTACTAATGTAATAAGGCTTTTAGAATTGTGAAAATCTTTTTTTATAAATGTCCTTGTGCCTTGGCCTCAGCTAGTACGGCAGAAATTCCTTTTTTATTAATGTTCCTTATTGCAGAAGTAGAAACCTTAAGAGTAATCCATTTATCTTCTTCTGGGATGTAGAATTTCTTCGTTTGTAAGTTTGGATAAAACTTTCTTTTTGTCTTCTTATTTGAGTGAGAAACATTATTCCCAGCTACCACTTTCTTTCCTGTTATTTGACAAACTCTTGACATCTTTTCTTATTTTGAGGTGCAAATTAAATTCATTTTAGCGTGATTAGCAAATTATTAAACTAATTTTCAACGCTTCTTTTTCTGTTGTTGTTTAGCAATATCTTCCATACGCTGCTGAAATCTTGACTTTTTCTTTGGCTTTTTCTTATTCTGCTCGATTTGAGCCCTAATTTTTTCTTCGTCAACCATGTATTTTTTGATTCCCCACATGATTCCCATATTCATCACATTTCCGCACAGGTAATAATAACTTAAACCAGAAGAATAAGTATTAAAGAAAAATAACATCATAATAGGGAACATATACATAATAATTTTCATGTTTGGCATTCCAGGTCCAGAAGGGGTCATCTGATTGCTATTCATCATAGTATAAAACAAGGTTGAAGCAGCCATTAATAGGGTGAATAAACTTATATGATCACCATAAAATGGGATTTCAAAGCCTAAGTCAAGTATGGAATCAAAAGAACTTAAATCTTCTGCCCAAAGAAATCCTTGATGTCTTAAATCTAAGCTAGCCGGAAAATACCGAAATACTGCAAATAAAATAGGCATTTGAATCAATACTGGAATACAACCTGCCATGGGATTTACACCAGTTTGTCTGTATAGGGCCATGGTTTCTTGCTGCTTTTTCATAGCTGCATTTTTATCCGTTTTACCCTCATATTTACTATTGAGTTTAGTAATCTCTGGCTTTAGTACTTTCATTTTTGCAGAAGACACATAATTTTTATATGTCAAGGGCATAATGATGATTTTAACAATAAGGGTTAGTAATAAAATTGCTAATCCAAACCCAACACCCCAAGTTTTAATAAAATTGAAAATAGGACCAATCATGAATTTATTGACCCATCCAAAAATACCCCAACCAAGATTAACGATATCTTCCATCTCGTTCTCATAAGCTGACAGTAAATCGTAATCGTTAGGGCCAAAGAAAAATTTAAGTGAAATGTTCTCTTGTGATGGAAGTTCTACATTGGTATAATAAGAAATGGTGTAGTCGTCACTTTCAAGCTGTTTTTGAACCATTTTACCGCTAGTAAATCCTTCATCATCACTAATTAAAACGGAGGAAAAGAATTTATGCTTAAAAGCTATCCAATTCATAGTGCCTTGGATATCCTCTTCCTTATCAGACCTTTCGGTCATGTAATCTCTTCCCTCACCAAAATAGCGATACATAATGGAACATATCATACGCTCATCATCAGCTAATTTTTCAGTAGACAATCCTTTCATCCCCCATTCAAAGTCAACTTGAGGGTCTATCACATTATCAAGATTGTGGTAGTCAATTTGAAACTCAACATCATACTTCCCTTTTGGAAGCAAATAAGTATATTGTAAATATTGATCAGCCGTACCTGCATTTGCTCTTAGAATTAGAGAACTATCCGTACTTGAGACCGATTCAAAAAATAAATCTTTGGTATAAATCAATGAAGAATTCTCAATATCTTCAACTACTAAAGACATGGTAGAGGAAACCTTTTCGAAAAGAGAAAGTGGCTCTTCAATTTCATTTACAAAATCGTGATGGGTTTTGTATTTATATTTACCATCATCTGATTTTTCAATCATTTTAGCTTCGTTAATGGAACCACCTTTTGAAGATATAGCTATACTAATCTTGTCATTTTTTAATGTAAAATCTTTTTCAACTCCAATTCCAGCTTTGTGGAAGACTCCAAATTCATTAATTAGTCGCTGTTGCTCTTTTTGTTCAGCTAATTTTGCACCAATAATACTATCTTCAACAGAAAGGGAATTTGAGTTAGTATCATTTACTGCTATTTCTAAAGATTCTTTTTGCTCAATATCCGATTCTTTTTGAATCTGCTTTTCAGCTTTATCTTCTTGTATAGGTTGATCTGGTGGTTGGTTTAGCATGAAGAATGCTACCATAACAGCACCAATTAATATTAACCCTGTAGTTGTATTTCTGTCCATGAAAATAAATTTCGAGGACAAATATATTTTTTCTGTAGAAACTTTCCTTGATTCTTAACAAATATTAAAATGATCCTAAAGAAGAAAACAGATTGGTTAATAACTTTGTGAATAATCCAAAAAACACTTTTTATTAATTTCTGCTATCTAGAGATATTTTTGTGATAACGAAAAAAACATGTTCACATCACTTTTTGTTAAGAAAAAAATATCTCACAAAGAAATTGCTCAAAAGTTTGTTCATTATACGCTGCAGACCATAGACGATACCTACAGCGATTTCCTTGATGCTATTTTTTACGATCCAGAGTTAACTGAACACCCTCCTCTTGACTACAAGGATCCAAGAAAATTTTCCCTGATTATCATTGCAGGAAATATGAAGTTTTTTGAAAAAATTCTTTCTGCTTACGAAGAAAATAATCTATGCCAAGCTATCATTGAGGAAATGTCTACTGCTTTTGAAACGAGTTTTCACGAAATGCAAGCTGAGCTAGAAAAATATTCATCATTTATTTCTCGTGTAAATCACCCATCAAAAAATATCCTTTATGGAATGTCAAAGGCTGTGTTTTTTAAATTTAAACTTGGTAAATATCAAGAAGATTATTTTGCACAACTGAACACACCTAACCCCATATTTCTAAAGCGAATTGATAATTTAGTTGAAAATTACATTTGGGATTGGAAATCTTTTTTCGATAAAACAAAAATTATTCTTTAATTCACATTAAAGCGATCTACAGCCATTTTTTTAATGTCATTGCCAATGGCCATAGCTGCAGTTGCTGCTGGTGATGGTGCATTAAGAACATGTATGCTATTTTTACCGTATTCAATTCTAAAGTCATCTCTTGTATCACCATCTTTACCTAACAATAGCGCTCTTACTCCTGCCCTACCGGGTTTTATATCTCTCATCTCTAAGGAAGGGATGAGTTTTTGTAAAGTTTTAAGAAAAAGGTGCTTTGAAAAAGCCCTCCGATATTCGTTTATTCCATAACTCGCATTCTTTAAAAAAAGGCGCCATGTTCCACTATACGTTAAGGCGTCAACTGTGTCTTTTAAACTAAAATCTGTTTTACCGTAACCTTCACGTTTAAAACTAAAAACGGCATTTGGACCACATTCTACATCTCCATTCACCATCCTTGTAAAATGAACACCTAAAAATGGAAATTGAGGGTCTGGAACAGGGTAAATTAAGTTTTTAACTTTATGTTTGGCATGATCTTCTAATTCATAATAATCACCTCTAAATCCAACCACTTTTTCTTTCAACATTACTTGATCAATTTTAGCCAGTCTGTCTGCCTGAAGTCCACCACAAACAATTAAAAATGAAGATTTTATTTTCAATTGTTTACATATAATGATTTTTTCATCCTCCCCTTGTTGAATATGTAGAACTTCCGTAGATGTATACACTTTACTGCTGTTATTAATGCCAACAGCCACTTGAATCATTTTTTGAGTAGCACCCACAAAATCAATAATACCAGTGCATGGAACCCATATCCCATCAACTCCATCAACTTCAGGTTCAATTTCTTTTATCTGATCTGTTTTTATACGCTCTATACCTTCAATATTGTTTTGAATTCCGTTATCTAGAATCTTTTCTAAGTTCGAAATTTCAGAGCTAGAAGTAGCTACTACTACTTTACCACAAATATCATGATTGATTCCGTGTTCTTTAGCAAATTTGACCAGTTCATGTCTCCCATTGACACAATTTTCTGCTTTTTTTGAACCTGGCTTGTAATACAGTCCTGAATGAATTACTCCTGAATTGTTTCCAGTTTGGTGATGCGCAAGATTAGACTCCTTTTCAATTAAGACTAATTTTTTAGTAGGAAACGCTTTCTGAATCTGATAAAAAGTGGCTGAGCCTACTATACCTCCTCCAACTATGGCAATGTCAAATACTTCTTCTTTCATCCATTAATTTCAATCTCTTTTTTAGGCACACCAAATAACATGATTAAACTGATCACAAAAAAAGTTATCAAAGCTAAAACCGAGTTTCGCATACTTCCAGTAATTTGATGAATAAATCCAAACGAAAACATTCCTATTACGATACCTAATTTTTCAGCTACATCATAAAATGAAAAAAAAGAAGATGTGTCATGGGTTTCCTGAGGAATAAATTTAGAATACGTACTGCGTGAAATCGATTGACTACCCCCCATAACTAATCCTACAAATCCAGCTACACAGTAAAATTCTACAGGTTCCGTTACCACATAGGCCACGAAACAAAGCAGAATCCAAAGGATGACAGAAGTTTTGATAGCAAAAAGATTTCCTTTAGTTTGGGATATTTTAGATATTAAGTGTGCACCTGGAATTGCAATAAGTTGTATTAATAATACGCTTATAATTAACCCTAATTTTGCCTGTAAAGCACCTTCTTCACCCTCTCCCCAGTTGATTTCTTCTGCCCCAAAATAAACAGCTACTAACATGATGGTTTGTATGGCCATACTGTATACAAAAAAAGAAAAAATAAATCTTTTCAATCGCTTTGTAAGTACTACATAAGACCACACTTTTTTTAACTCTTTCAGTCCTTTTGAATACGTAGATTTGTCCTTTATCTTAAATTTTTTTCCTTTAGGTAATTTACTCAGCGTCACATGACTAAATCCAAACCACCATAGCCCAGTAATCGCAAAACAAATTCTGGTATAAAAGTTTCTATCTGATTCAGGAGTTAAAAAGATAACTGACAAACAAATGATCAACAATAAAACACTTCCAAAATAACCCATTGAAAATCCTCTGGCTGATAACTTGTCGTGATCTTTCTCGTCCGCTATTTCAGGAAGAAAAGCGTTGTAAAAAACCAAACTGCTCCAAAAACCAACACCTGCCAACACATAAGTTAGTAGACTAATTTCAATGTGATTAATATTAAAAAAAGAAAGCATTACACAACAAAAAGAACCCATGTAACAAAAAAACCTTAAGAATGCCCTTTTATTACCCAGAGAATCGGCTATTCCTGTTAGCACGGGTAATATCATGACCAAAAGCAAAAAATAGGTAGAACTTAAGATGGTTATAAGAGCCGTATTAATAAATTTATATCCGAAAAAATGGATGTACTTCTTCCCCTCAATAATTTCATGAACTGCATACCCTTCAAAAAAAATAGGGAAAATAGCCGTAGTAATAACAAGGGGATATACTGAGTTTGCCCAGTCGTAAAATGTCCAAGCCTTTTGTACTTTCTTATTATTTTTTAGCTCCAATTATTTAGTGATTATAAATTCTACTCGCCTGTTCTTAGCAAGACTAAGCATGCTTAACCCTGGTGCTGCGGGTTGGTCAGGACCTGCATCCATGGTTGTAAATCTATCAGATGAAACACCTTTTTTAACTAAATAGTCTTTTATAGATTTTGCTCTGTAAGTCCCTAGGTTGACCAACAATTCATTTTCAGGATCATTTTTAATGGCCTCTTCTTCTTTTTTATCTGTATGACCATTAAGCTGAAGTTTTAATTGCGGATTTTCACTTAAAAGAATAGCTAACTTATCAAGTGATTTTATAAACATATCATCAATTTTTGAGGACTCAACATCAAAATAGATTGTAAGTCTTTTCAAGCGCTCTTCAATAGAAATTTTTTCCCCATTATCAGCAAAATCCCTATGATATACGATAGATTCTCTCTGTTTTTTAGCTCCCATCATACAATCACAGTCAGAAGGGTTTTCAATCATAAATACCTCAATATTATCCACGTAATAATATGCTTCGGGACGTTGCGTACCTTGAAAATTGGCTAATTTTTTCAGCTTTTCATACTTTGTATCTTTATTGTTGTAGAAGTTTCCAATGGTGATGTATTTTTCTTTGCCATTTGCCCTAAAAATACCACAAACTGTTTCCCAGTTATATCTAGTATTATAGACTTTATTTGAAGCGTCTTTGACCACATTGGAAAACTCTTTCTTGTTGTTAAAAATAATATCTCCCTTAGCATCCAACGTTAAGGGGTCAACTCCTAGGTGTGCTCCAATATTGTTAACTGCATATTTACTTAAATCGGAAAGGCTAATATGAAGTTTTACACAATAATCTAACCCACCAGTTAATGCACTTGTAAGGGGGACCTGCAAGTAGGTTCTTGGTGTTTTGTTGTTGTAGCTGTATACTAGAATACCAGCATAATTGTCTCCATCTTTTGGGTGCTCTTTTCCGTACATATTCACAGGGGCACCAATTGGACCTTCCTTCTTTTTTGAAAAAAGATCTGCGTTAATTGCAGTCGGGGAACTCCACTCCTTTGCAGCATTAATTTGCTTTAATTTTTTGAACTTCCCTTCTATGCTTTCAAAACTGGAATTAGGTACAAGATTATTTTGGTCTTGAGCTATAGTATACACTGAAAAACTTAGCGATAACGTTACTATAATATATTTAATCATAATAAATTAATTTGATTTAACTGTCTCAATGAAACACTTTACATGATCAGGACTTATATCTGGATAAACACCATGCCCCAAATTAGCAATATGTCGATGACCAGCAAAGGAATTTAGCATTTCTTTTGTTTTATGCTTAATTAAATTGTAATCACCATATAAGACACATGGGTCCATATTCCCTTGCAGTGTTTTCTGATTTTGAAAAATAGTTCTGGCATCTGAGATACTCATATTCCAATCTAGTCCAATAGTCTCGCAGTTTAATCTCTTCATATTTTCTAATGCAGAATAGGCCCCTTTTGCAAATACTGTTATCGGAGCTTCATGTACGGCGTCACAAATTTTGTGGACATATTTTATGCCAAACTCATCATATTGTTGGTGAGTTAAAATTCCTGCCCAAGAGTCAAACAACTGTACCAGATCAGCACCTGAGGAAATTTGTGCCTTGAGATATGCTATGGTAGTTTCAGTAATAAGATTTAATAATTGGTGTGATAGTTCAGGTTCTCTGTATAGAAATGATTTTGCCTTACTGAAGGTTTTAGAACCTTGACCCTCTATCATATATGCAAAAATAGTCCAAGGAGCACCGGCAAACCCAATTAAAGGTACTCTACCATTGAGTTCAGATTTAGTGATTTTAATCGCTTCTAACACATAGGACAGATTATCATAAACATCAGGAATAGAAATATTTTTTATATCATCAGAACTATTAATGGTTTTCGGAAAATAAGGTCCTTTCTTTTCAACCATTTCATACGAAAGCCCCATAGACTCAGGAACCACTAAAATATCAGAAAAAATGATTGCAGCATCTACATTTAAAATATCCACTGGCTGAATAGTTACTTCAGCGGCAAGGTGAGGAGTCTCGACTAATTCTTTGAATCCACTTAATGCATTTCTTATTTGCCTATATTCAGGTAAAATTCTACCTGCTTGGCGCATTAACCACACAGGCGTTCTTTCAATTTTATGTCCCTTAGCTGCTCTTAATAAAAGATCATTTTCTAATTTCATAGTGCAAATGTATAAAAGACAACAAATAAGCCGTTTGTTTTATCTAAATACCCTTAGACTTTGTTTTGCTCTAGTTGTATTTATTTTAAATACAGACTACTGTGCTCAGGAACAAGTTGATCACCACTCTGATTCAATAGCTGTAATAACCACACATGATAGGCAAGAAATAAGAGGTGTGCTTACTGCAGAGGACAAGTACAGCATTACCATAGAAACTGGCAATGAATTAAGGACATTTTATAAAGACAATATTTACAACATTAGGTATATTACAAGAGAACAAATTTTTGACACTAAGGAGTTTGAAAATCCAAACCCAAATTATACTCGTTATTGTTTCATGCCATCTTCGTTTATCTCTGAAAAAGGAGAATTCAATACGATTTCTCATTACTTTATTACTGCAAATTCTAAAGTAGGTTTACACGAAAACATAGAAATCTCTGCCGGGAATTTTCTTCTCTTTAATTTATTTTCTAGTCTTACATATTCTAAGAATATTACCAACACGTTTGTTGGACGAAGATCTATCACAGCAGCAGGTTCTATAATGGGAAATTACCTCATCGACATTAACAATTCGTCTACCAATTTTTTTAACGGTTGGGGTGGTAACGCAAGAATTACGCTTGGAAATAAGAACAGAAATTCAACAATAGGGGTAATTGGATATAACATTAACGGACTTGGAGGAATTTTTTATGGTGGATATTTTGGTAGTCAAATCAAATTTAGTGAACGATTTACCTTGGCCGGAGAAAGCGTTGGTCTAACTATGGATAACGTACAATTCGTCTTCTTGAATAGTGTGATATTAAATTGGATTAGAAATAGATTTGAAGATTGGAGTTTAGGTGTAATTTATGCGGGAAATAATATTCAAAACAATATGATAAATCTCCAGAACAATAC
The DNA here is from genome assembly GCA_036159515.1 of Bacteroidota bacterium. Taxonomy (GTDB): domain Bacteria; phylum Bacteroidota; class Bacteroidia; order Flavobacteriales_D; family Parvicellaceae. The sequence continues at coordinate 17,823 of JAYYEV010000031.1, forward strand.
CATAATTATTCCTTATTTGGGATTTCAGCGTAAATTTTAGTTTACCTAGACATAATAACAAATCCTTTCTTCTCAATGTATTCTCCGTTGTTTATGTTCTTTGCAATCACCTTCCAGAGGTAAGTACCATTTGATACGTAGGAACCATTTAATTTTCCATCCCAATAATCCGATGGATTTTTGGTTTCAAATATAAGTTCTCCCCATCTGTTGTAAACCTGAAAATCATATTCATCGGGGTCAATTTTATCGCCAACTGGAAAAAACTTATCATTTAAACCATCATCATTTGGCGTGAAGGAATTAGGTAGAAAAAAGGCAAATTGACCTTCAACAAGCTGATAGTTATAAGTAGTGTCAGTACAACCATTCTGATTTTCTACTATGAGTTGAACTAAGTAAGCATATTCGTCTTCATCTGGGAAATTAAAAGTTGGATTCTGGTCAAAACTTGTACCAATTACTGTCAAGTTACTATCCATAAAATTCCACTCAAAAAGTACTACATCATTGGATGAAGTATCCATAAATTGAACAGATGGAGTTAGAACAGAAACAGGGTTAGGTACAGAAAGAAATCCTGCAATGGGATAATCATACGCTTCAATGAAATTATAGAATGTGGTATCATTAACACAACTTTCTGGAGAAGTGACCTGCAGAGAAACATGATATTGTCCAGGTTGATTATAAACTGTTGATACAGAGTCATTATTTAATGAGGTTACTCCGTTACCTAAATTCCAAATGCTAGATTGAACATTTGATGATAAAGTATTGTTAGTAAATTGAACTGTTATAGGATAACATCCATCCACTATATCCGCATCAAAAAGAACTGTTGGTAGATCATGCCAATCAATTTGAAGTGAGTCTATTTTCATGGGAGTCTCACAATTATCTTCTACCGTTACAGTGTAATTGGTGAAAGCATCTACAGGAGAAGGAGTAACTGCAGAGGAATTTCCACTAGTGACAGAGGATATGGTATTTCCATTATCATCAACCCATGAAAAAACATAAGGTCCTCCGTTCCCTCCATTGGCTGTGGCAACTAAAGCAGCCGTATCATAGGGACAAATGGTAGTATCATTATAAACCGAAAGCAATATGGGAGGATTTAAGGCAACTAATACAGAGTCTGAATTAGATACACAATTAGATGAATCAATTACATTTAATGTATAGTATTGAGAAAAAGTTGGATTCACTAAGTGAGGACCATCTCCAACCAAACCTGTCCAATTAAAAACGTATGGTTGAGTACCTCCAGACGCGGTTGCAGAAATGGAGGCAGTGCCATCCAAACAAATGATGGTATCATTACTCATTGATAATACAATTGGAATTCCATCAGGAATAGTAATTAGTGTATCTGCATAACAACCTGTCGTATCTACTGATCTTACCGTGTAATTACCAGCGGAAAGGCTATCAAAGAAAAATCCAGTAATAACGTTACTATCAGAGGCAAAAAGATTGACTCCAACACCATCGAGAAGTTGTATAACCCAGGGAGGACCATCAGAACCGCCAGGTACCCCTGTTATGGATGCGTCATTGCCTCCGTAACAAGTTAGACCATCTATAGTTGGAATAGGCTTATCGCATGTGTCACACAATACATTTATAATAGTACTAGCTGTATCTGTGCAACCCCCATTTAAATCTGTTACTACAACTGTATATTGAGTAGTTACCATAGGGATGGCAGATGTATTTTGAGAAGAATCACTTGTTAAAAATGATGGCGGAGTCCATTGAAACGAATAATTAGCTGGATCTGGAATTGTTGGACATATTTTGAACTTGGTTACAGGTCTATTAGAAGAATTTGTAGCAATGGAATTATATGGACATGCTGGTGTAACGTCGCTTCGATAATAAATAACAGAATTATAATTCGTAACCGTGTAGGGAGTAGACCAATTTCTCGTGTAATTTGTACTTAGGTTATCGTAGCAAATTTCTACAATAAGATTTGAAATCCCATCCCATTCATATGCTGTAGTGAATTGAAGGGTATTCCAGCCCAAATTAACAACTATATTTTGTGGAGAAAATACTTGAGTTAGTCCAGATTGCCAAGACGTTAAAGATGATTGACTAGTACAACCCATATTAATCTGAAAACTATTAAAGTTATTAGTTGCCGTATTCTGAGCAGTAGTTTCCCACGAAATCTCCGTTATTTTTCCACCAAACATACCAGCAGCCTGAAGCTCAGAAGCTCTGAACAAAAACTGATGTTTTGCATTCTTGTACCAATTTCCAAATGGTGCAGGAAAAGCAGTATTTCCGTTTGTCCCCATGTTATTTCCCACATTTACAGTGGAAGGAGGAGCAGAACAAGCAGTTGATCCGCTTGGACCACAAACTGCTGGAATTCCACCTCCTAAATCAACTGACATAAATACAGAATCCCCACACAGGATACTTGTATCACTTACTGTTAAAGTGATATCAGGTGAATAAGAAGGAACCACATCAATTGTAAGGGTATCCACTTTTACACAACCAAGAGCACTAGTGATGGTGACTTCATAGTCAAAAATACCTGGCATATTTGAGCTAAATGTCGGGTTGCTAATGGTGTTATTATTTAAGTGTATTGGGGGTTGCCAGTCATATGTGTAAGAACCACTTTGTACAGGATTAGCATTAAAATCAATGGTAGCATTTAAACAAGTTGTAGTGCCTGCTTGGGTTAAAGAATATACAAAATCAGGTACTACAGTTACAACTACGGTATCAATATTAGTACATCCACCTGCTAAGTTACTAGTAACTTCATATGTTGTGGTATATGCCGGATTTGCAACAGGGTCTGGGCAGTTATTACATGAAAAATTATTACCAATACTTATGGGATCTCCTGTTATGACATTCCAAACAAAATTTGACCCTCCAGATGCCTGCAGTTGTGTTCCGACTCCTTGGCACATAGTTACGTTTTGGCCAGCATAAGTACTTGTAATAACGGTAACACCTACAGCAGCAGAAGATATTCCTACAATTGGACAGGCATTGTCATTAACATCAATGCTTATAGTAGAAAATGGATTAGTTCCTGGAGCAATTACAAAACAAAATGTAGCAGTTGCAGGACTAAAATATGAGTTTTGAGTCATTGTAGCACCAGGAAATAATTGACTTACGTTGGAAGAAATGTATATGGAATCACCAGGTGAATCCGTGAAAGTAAGATCAAAACAAACACTATCACCTTCACACACTTGAATATCCAATGGACCAGTCATGACTCCACTACTCACAAAATTCGTAATACCGCCTGTAGGAGGTGCAGGATTTACGTTTGAACAACCTGCTACATTAATAATTTCAAATTGAAAGTCTTGAATCACACTTCCAACTAAATTCCCGTTCACATCATATTCTTGAATCAACACGGCTACTACAAAATTTCCAGTAGCTGTTGGGGTAAAAGTAATCTCACCCGTGTTTGGATTAATATTAATACCGGGTATCGGCACAGCACCGGAGAAACCACCTTGATAAGGAGCCGTAGTGGTTGGACCTGTCATGGCATTGATCAAAGAATAGTGAAGAGAATCACCATCAGGTTCATACACACCAAAGTTGTATATTACAGGTTGATTTATACAGTAGTAAGGTATGGGTTGGGAAGTGATAACTGGAGATGAATTAGAAGGAGATGTGTTGCTGTTTAGTACCGTCTCCCAATAATAATCATTCCCTGTACCTGTTAAATTATTAGAGCTATTTCTACAACAATCTTCAAAGGCAAATGTCCAACTATCACATGTTCCAGGTAAGGTAATGGTATCTTGCCATACATGCATGTATACTCCTGGTAATGATCCACCGTTACATTCACTCAGAGGTAATGATGAAATACATAACTGAGAAACTTCATCTTGAAATATTATATTGGGTAGCTGTATTGTGGATGGAAAAGGAATACCACAGTCATTGTAAACATCAATTGATTCAGGTGAATTAGAATAGAAGGCTGTACCACAATCTTCAAATACAGTTAGTGTAATGACAAAAGTATTAGGACCTACATTTTCATAAGAAATGTTTCCACCTGGGACGTGAGAAGCATTCACACTTATTATAAGAGTGAGGAACAAAAGTGATGCTAAGAACTTTCTAATACTTGTTAACATTCTGACGAAAATAATGGTTTTAAACTAATTACACAACGCATGATTAATTCATGGTTGCCGATTACTTAAGACTTTTTTTTCTTAGCTAATTCTTCACCAATAAATGTACCTTGTATAATTTGTTGTTGAAAATCTTTCATTCCACCTGGAGTATGTGGAACCATCACTGTATTATTATTTTCGTTAGCCCCTATTGCAGTCAACGTATCAAAATACTGAGTCATTAAAACAAATTGCATAATTTCTTGTGGATCAACTTCTTGTAGTGCTTTTTGAAAATCTTCAACAGATTCTTTGAAACCCCTAACTATTTCAAGCCTCTGTTTAGCAATACCCTCTCCCGATAATCGCTTTGAATCTGCTTCCGCTTCAGCTCGTTTGACAATTCTGATTTTTTCAGCTTCCGCTTCTTGTACAGCAGCTTCTTTTTCTCTTGTTGCAGCATTAATCTTATTCATTGATGCTTTGACCAACTCATCAGGGTTAATATCTGTAATCAAAGTCTTCACAATTTTATATCCGTATTGCTCCATCTGCGCAGAAATATTATCTCTAACTGCAATGGCAATGTCATCTTTTTTAGCAAAAACATCATCTAATGGTAATTTGGGTACTTCAGCCCTAACTTCATCAAAAATGTAGGAGGCAATCTGACCGTGCGGATCATCTAGTTCGTAAAATGCTTCGTACACTTTATTATTAATGATTCGGTACTGCACTGAAATCTTTAAGATCACAAAAACATCATCATTTGTTTTGGTTTCAACATCTACATCTAATTGTTGAATTTTTAAGTTTTCTTTTGATGCTACGGATTCTATTATAGGTATTCTAAGTTTAAATCCAGGGCGAGCTATTCTATTAAATTTCCCTAATCGCTGAATCACCCATGATTGCCTTTCAGGAATAATCATTATTGACCTTAATACAAAGTAGGTTATGAATACGTAAAATAAAATTGGAATAAATTCAGTAGAGTACATCGAAAATAATTTTCGTTAATATAGTAAAATTATGGGTTGATTACATCATGTGAAATTTTTCTAAAATCTTCTACATTTCCGAAACTTTTTTCATCCACTCTAATGGATGTTTCTGAATTAACTTTGCCAATAATCTCAAACGGCACATTAAACTTTTCACATATGGTTTCAACCTGGGCTAGTTTCACCTTATTTGTTGTTACAACCACTCTTCCTTGAGCTTCTCCAAAAAGAAATGCATCTTTTCTTATGGATTCATTAGTTTTTACATCAAAACCCAAATTGGAATGTAATGCCATTTCAACTAAGGATACAAAAAGACCGCCATCAGCACAATCGTGAGCAGCATTAATGGTCTTTTCCTTAATCAATGAATTTATACACTGATGTAATTGATGTTCTTCATCGAGATCAAAGTAAGGTGTAGGAGAAGCATCCACCCTGTGGTATTTTACCAAATATTCAGAAGAAGAAATATCGTTCACGGATTTTCCAATAAGTATTATAGAATCATCACTTGATTTGAAATCTAAACTCATAATATTTTTTACATCATCTAAGATACCTATCATACCTATAGTGGGTGTTGGGAACACAGGCACTTCATTACCATCTATCACCGATTGATTATAAAAACTCACATTACCACCTGTTACCGGTGTAGAATACTGCCTGCATGCTTTTGACATGCCTTTAATAGCTCCAACAAATTGCCAATACGATTCAGGATGATATGGATTCCCAAAATTTAAACAGTTTGTTACAGCTGAAGGTGCACCTCCACTAACCACAATATTTCTAGCTGCTTCAGACACCGCTATTGTAGTACCCACTTCAGGGTCAGCGTGAACATATCTAGAATTACAGTCCACGGACATGGCAATTCCTTTATTTGTTCCTTTCACTAATGCCACACCAGCATCAGAAGGATGATTTGTAGAAACATTATTTGTTCCTACCATACTATCATACTGTTCATACACCCATCTTTTAGAGGCGATATTGGGCTGACTAAATAAAAATGTGGCTACTTCTTTTAAATCTTTTGGTTCTTCAATATCGTTGATATTAAATTTCTTATACTCTTTGTAATAAGCAGGTTCACTATATGCTCTATCGTAAATTGGGGCACCACCTCCTAGCACTAATGATGATGGAGGTACTTGTGCGACTTTTTCTCCATTTTGATAAAAGTTTAACTCATCGTTGTCTGTAACCTCTCCTATTTTCTCACAATTCAAATCCCATTTATCAAATATTTCTTTTACTCTTTCTTCCTCTCCTTTTTTTACCACAACCAACATTCGCTCTTGAGATTCAGAAAGTAAAATTTCCCAATCTTTCATATCTTTTTGTCTTGTTGGGACTTTATCTAAGTCAATGTCCATCCCAACTCCTCCAGCTGCACTCATTTCAGAAGTAGAGCATGTTATTCCAGCTGCACCCATATCTTGCATACCCACTATGATATCTGTTTTAGCTAGTTCAAGACTGGCTTCTAAAAGTAGTTTTTCCTGGAACGGATCTCCAACTTGAACTGCTGGAAGATCATCCATTGATTCTTCCGTAATATCCTTAGAGGCAAAGGCGGCTCCATGAATACCGTCTTTTCCAGTTGAAGAGCCCACAATAAATACAGGGTTACCAGGGCCAGAGGCCTTAGCCGAGATAAGATGATCCGTGTTCATTATTCCTGCTGAAAAGGCATTAACCAATGGGTTCTGGTCGTAACTTTTATCAAAAAATACCTCTCCGGACAATACGGGCACACCAAATGAATTGCCGTAGTCTCCAATTCCTTTTACAACACCTTTTAATAGCCACTTGGTTCTATCATTACTATACTCTCCAAAACGCAACGAGTTCATTTGTGCTATAGGTCTTGCTCCCATAGTGAAAATATCACGATTAATACCGCCTACACCCGTAGCAGCACCTTGATAGGGTTCCAAAGCACTGGGGTGATTATGTGATTCTATTTTAAATGCACAAGCAAGACCATCTCCAATGTCAACTAAACCAGCGTTTTCTTCACCCGCTTTAACCAACATGTGTGGACCATCCTTAGGAAGAGTTTTTAACCACTTAATTGAGTTTTTATAAGAACAGTGCTCAGACCACATTACAGAATAAATACTTAACTCAGTAAAATTGGGCTTACGTTTAAGTATCTCGCAAATTTTATGGTACTCTTCTTCAAGTAATCCTAGTTCTACAGCTTGTTCAACAGTGGCGTAATTATTCATTGTATCTATTTTAAAACGAGACAAAAATAATTAAAGTTATATGAGCAACTACTAAATTTTACATCATTTACTAACATATGTTAGCGGTTTTCAATTATTTTACTAAAATGAAAAAATTTAAGTGTTGATTTTAACTGTTATTTATCTGTTTTTATCATTTTATCTTATAAGAAAATGGAGGGTTTTTAGATTTGAAAATATTTCAAATATTCATCTTTCTTTAGCTTTTATTACAAAGCTTTTTGGTGCCTTTATCTTATACTATGTGTACACCGAAATTTACAGGGACAGACAAACAGCTGATATTTTCAAATTTTACGACGATAGCCTTATTTTGGCACAGGTTTTTTTTGATTCACCTGTAGACTTTATTAAGATAATAATGGGTATACATGAAGATCATTTTCTCATGGATTATTTTATAAACATGAATCATTGGGATAATAGCTACGAATCCGTTATAACAAATGAGTCTAGAATAGTAATAAAAATATGTGCGATTGTTAATTTAATCAGTTTTAATAATTATAGTGTAAATGTGATTACGTTTACGATGATGGGCTATATTGGAATCATTTTGTCGATTAAAAGTATAGCTTCATTATTCCCATCTAAATATGCATTACACCTATTTTGGTGTATCGTACTTTGTCCATCTATATTTATTTGGAGCGCTGGTATTTTGAAAGAACCTCTAATTTTACTAGGGATAGGAATGTTTATTTTTGGAATCATACCCTTGACCAAAAAGAAAGAAAAAAAAGGGGTTAATTGGGTCTTAACAGCTGCCGGATTAATCATCCTTCTAAAAGTTAAATTATATATTTTTTGCTGTATACTTCCAACCGCTATTGTACTTGTGTTGAGCACAAATAAAAAGTATAAACCCTTACCATTATTATTAGGTATTTATTTGTTCATTCTTTCTGTTGTCTTAGCATTACACCTTAATAAATTTGGATTCGATCCTATAAAATTAATATCCATTAAACAACAGGATTTCACAAATCTTGCTACATTCTACAAAGCCGGAAGCTATTTTGAAATTCCACTCATAAATAGCAATTTTCTAGACTTTTTGACAGCAATTCCCATGGGTTTATTTAATGGACTATTTAGACCGTTACCATGGGATATTGAAAAAACCATTCATATGTTACCCTTTATAGAAAGTTGTTTGATTTTTACCTTTATTTCCATCGTTTTGTTTCGTTTTATTTCTCAAAAAGTATATCTAAATATGAAAGATAACATGTATTTAGTAGGATTTTCTTCCTTTACATTTTTACTATACACATTGATTGGGATAACTACACCTGTAGTAGGTGCTTTAGTTCGATACAAAATCCCCGGTATATTATTTTTAATTTTAAGTATTTACATATTACATATTCATAATCTAAATCATGAAAAAAAATAGCTTAGTCTTCATATTCATAGTGATCTGTTTCCTGTCTGGATGTATTTCTAAAGAAAATGTAGAATTGATTATACACAATGGTAAAATTTATTCTTTGGATGTGAATGAAAAGATTCATGAAGCTATGGCTATCCAAAATGGAAAAATCATTAGCCTAGGAAAAAACAATCAGATTTTAAATAAATACCAATCAAACCACAAAATAGATTTAAAGGGGAATGTGGTATATCCTGGATTTATTGACGCACATTGTCATTTGTTAAGTTATGGACTACAAAATCAACAAGTTGATTTAACATCATGTCAGTCCTTTGATGAGGTCATTAGTAAGCTGAAAAAATTTATAAGTGAAAGTGATACAAAGTGGATTATTGGAAATGGTTGGGATCAAAATAATTGGCCTACCAAAAAATGGCCTACTAACGAACAATTAAACAAAACTTTCCCAAATCATAATGTAGTATTAAATAGAATTGATGGACATGCGCTTATGGCTAACAAAAAGGCCATTTTATCTTCCAACATTAATCCTGACACGAATATTTATGGTGGCTATATAGAAGTTATTGATCATGAATTAACTGGAATTTTTGTAGACAATGCCATGGATTTAATTTTAAAACATGTCCCTACTGTGTCAGAGGAAGCAAATAAAAAAGCCCTAATAACTGCACAAAACACCTGTTTTTCACTTGGTCTTACTACAGTGGATATTGCTGGACTAACTAAAAGTAGTGTTGAACTTATTGACAAGCTTCACAACTCTGAAGAGCTTAAAATAAAAACATATATCATGCTTACCGATAATGAAGAAAATTTTAATCATTACGTTCATAATATGAATGGTCCTGTAAAAACAAAAAAAATGAATGTGAGGTCATTTAAGTTTTTTGCAGATGGTTCTTTAGGATCCAGAGGTGCATGTTTAATTAATCCTTACTTAGATAATCAAAGAACACATGGTCAACTCTTACAGAACATAGACACCTTTAAAACCAAACTAAACACCTTAAAGTTATATGGGTTCCAAGCTTGTACCCATGCAATTGGTGATTCTGCAAACAGAATCATAATTAATTCATATGAAAAAGTGTTAGATGGAACCAATGATCTAAGATGGAGAATCGAACATGTTCAATGCATTACTGATGAAGACATTGAAAAACTAGGTAAATACAATATCATTCCATCTGTTCAACCTACTCACGCCACTTCTGACTTTAGTTGGGCTATTAAAAGATTAGGCAATGAAAGGCTTCAAAACTGTTATCGCTATTATCAACTTAAAAGCCAAAATAATCTCATTGCGCTAGGAACAGACTTCCCAGTTGAAAAAATAAACCCCATTCACACATTTTATGCAGCTACATTTAGAAAGAATTATGATGACAAACCTCTAGGTGGTTTTCAACCAGACGAATCACTTAGCAGAGTTGATGCTTTAAAAGGGATGACAATTTGGGCTGCTGTAGCAAATTTTGAAGAGAATGAAAAAGGATCTATTGAAAAAGGTAAATCTGCTGATTTAACTATTTTAAATACCGATCTGATTACATGTGAAGAAAATGAAATTCTTAATACCAAAGTACTTTATACTATAGTCGATGGGGAAATAGTATACAAAAACTAGTCTAATTCCTAAGTATAATTTTTAACTCAGTTCGTCTGTTAATTTGATGCATTTCGTCTTCACATTCATCATCATTACCACACTGATTGAGGAGTTTAGATTCTCCAAATGCTTTGTAATTCATTCGATAAGATTCAACCCCTCGAGTTTTGAAATAACTAACTACAGAGTTCATTCTCTTTTCCGATAATTTCATGTTATAGGAAGCTGAAGCTGTTGAACTAGCATGAGAATGGATTTGTATTTTTGCATCAGGATATTCTTCAAGAGTCATTAATAACGTATCTAAATGCGGAAGGTACTCTTCTCCAATCTTAAATACATTTGAGGGATAATACACCACATAATTTTCTATACGTAATTTTCTTTCTTCTTTAGCCATTTCTATCTCATCTTGAAGCTCTTCCATTGAAGTTAAATGGTACTTTGAAGAGACTAATCTTTTAAACTCAAACATACCAAATTCTCCTTTATCGAGGGTTACTAGCACACGATTATCTCTAGTTAGAATTTCAATTTGTAATTCTTGATTGTAATATATAGACCCCTCATCAATTTTAAAAATCATATCCTCAAGTAAAGGCAAATCGTCTAATTTGAATCTTCCAAACTCATCCGTTTCGGAAACCAACAACAAATTTCCCTCCATATCAAGAACCTCAAACTTTATTTTTTCACTTACACCATCTTTAATTTTAAACAAACCTGTTATTAGCATTCTTTCTTCTGAAAAAAACAAATTATCCAGATTATCGTTAAATAAAGAAAGATTTGTAGTCTTATCGTAATCTAATAGCCTGTAATTAAATATCCCTGAAGGACTATTCGTAAGGGTAGCCATTAAATGATCAACATTATTGTAAATTTTAAGAAGTAGCTCTCTGTCCTCATCTACTTTAACAAGGTAATTAGAACCATATGGAAGTTTTTCAAAAACAAAATTTCCAAATTCATCTGTTTCCGATTGCATTATGATATTACCATCTTCATCTACTAAATAAACCATCATTTTTTTAGATGCTTGGTCAGCAGCTAATTGTTGAAATTCAATTTGACCTCTAAAATCATAGAAACCAATATCTAAGTTTATGTCACCTTCGTCAATAAGGCTTAACGTTCCTGTATATTCCGTAGCAAGTTTCTTAAAAATAAATTCTCCGTTTTCATTTGAAAGTAACATGGTATTGTCATCTTCTTGGAATAAGGTTAGAACAACATCTCCTTCCGTATTTAATTTGATAGTATACTTTTTACCGGCTGGGATATAATCAAAATTGAAATGTCCATTATCATCTGTTGAAGTTACCGCAAACACATTGCCCTCATCATCTAGAAGCATAACCTCTAAATTGGATGGTGCGTCTTTAAGCTTAAAATATTCAAACTTTCCTGATAAATTTTGAAGTTCATTATTAAAAATGGCTTTTTCAATCATTTCAAATGAAAAAATATCATCATTGTGAATTTGGTCTTGAATGGTGTCGTTTCTGTTCGACACGAAATAACCAGAAGATCCATCTACATTGAAAACAATGCCAAAATCGTCTTGCTCAGAGTTAATATTACCACCAAGGTTAAAATGATTGGACCACTGAGTAGAAATGTCATTTGAACTATCTATTTTATGAGCTACAAACAAATCATAGCCCCCCTGGGTGTCGTAACCATTTGAAGAGAAATATAAATCTTTACCTTCTATCATCGGAAATATTTCATTCGCATCGCTATTTATCCCTTCTAACGGTTTTGGGTCTAACCACTCCCCTGATTCTTTTACAGAGTAAAATAAATTTAATCCTTCATGCTTACATGGCATATTTGATGAAAAAACCAATAACTTTCCATCATCAGACAGTGTAGGATGTGAATAATTGTATTTTGAATCGCAAAAAATTAATTTTTCTTTGTCTTTTAATTTCCCATCATCTATTACCAAGCTATATAATTGCACATGCATATTGTCATCACCATTTCTCTTGTTTTTTCCTACATATTCGTTTTCAACATACACTGCATTTTTAAAGGACTTGTCAAAAGTAATTGGACCTACATTTAAATGAGACACTAAAAAGTGATTAAAAATTTTCACCTTTTCGAAAGCTACTGAATCTACTGTAGTAAAGTTAATAGATGACCTAAAAATATTGTAATGATTTGTCTCACTCCAATCTGACATTCCATACGTGTTTTTATTCCATTCCCGGTTGGAACAAAAAACCAATTCTGTATTGAAGAAAACTGGGGAGATGTCAGAATAGGTTGAGTTTAACCCAAAGGTTTCAAACACTTCAAATATTCGCTCTTTTTTAGCTCTCAGAGAATCTCCTTCAAATGGAAAAGCATTTGAGGTTAGAATCCAAAAAAATGAAAATAATATGAGCTTAACACATATATTCATTAAAAGAATCTTGGTGAAACGTTGGGTACTTTTTTATTTAACAACTGATCAAAACCAATGAATATTTCGTGTGAACCTGAACTTGTTGTTCTCACTGCACTAAAATCATAGTCATAACTATACCCAAATCTCATTTGATCTGTAATATTGATTTCAAACAAGCAAACTAAATTTTGAGTTGAGCGATATGAAAAGCCCACCCATAACACTTTCTTTAAAAGTAAACTTGCATTTAAATCATAGTTAATTGGACTAAGGGGAGAAAACTTAACTAAAAAAGAAGGTTTGAATAATATATTTTGATTTATCTCATATACTCCTCCAGAAGCCAAATTAAAGTAGCGCTGCAGTTCAAAACTAGACAGGCTATCTTGTCTATTATTATTCAAGGTGAAATTGTCTTCTAACAAATGACTTGCGCTTACTCCAGCATAAAACATATCAGTGGAAAAATACATTCCAAAATCTACATTTGGAATGATTGCACTTATCATAGTATTATTTCCATACAATTGGTCATTATAAAAATTTAAGTTTCCTTGGTTATTTTGCACAGAAATTATACCACTTCGGACACCCATTGAAAAATCACCAAAATTGGTTTTTATATGGTAAGCATAAGTTCCTTGGACGGATTGAACTTTAGTAGGACCTAACTCATCCATCATGAAATTAACACCCAATGCCATGTTTTTTCTATGAAATGGAGAGTGAGCAGACACATTAACTGTTTTGGGTGCGTCTTCTAACCCTGTCCATTGACTGCGATATAATAACACACTACTTAATGCATCTCTTGAACCTGCATATGCAGGATTGATAGTAAATTGATTAAACATATACTGACTATATAGGGCATCAGATTGAGCACTAGAGTAAAGTGTGATGAAGTTTAAGATTATAATTAGTATGTAGACCGTTTTTCTCAATTCGCTGCGAAAGTAAAAAAGCTAGGTTAAAAATAAACTATAAAATCTACATATGTTAAACTAATCTTAAAAGTAAAGGAGGAAGTGCAGTAATACACTGATTTTACTAAATTTGCCCAACTTTATGATATGATTGAAGAAAACAAACAAAAATTTATAGGTGAAGGTCTCACTTATGACGATGTGCTACTTGTTCCGGCATACTCCGAAATTTTACCTCACCAAGTTACACTTTCCACCCACTTTTCAAGAAATATTAAAATTAACACTCCGATCGTGTCAGCTGCTATGGATACGGTAACAGAACATGAATTAGCCATATCAATAGCCCAGCAAGGTGGAATTGGTGTTATCCACAAAAATATGTCTATTGAGCATCAAGCTAAAGAAGTAAGAAAGGTCAAAAGATCAGAAAGTGGAATGATTTTAGATCCCATTACAGTAGATGAAAATGCTACCATAGGTGACGCCCTTTTACTTATGGCTGAATATAAAATTGGTGGAATCCCAGTGGTGAATAGCGGTAAAAAACTTATTGGAATTGTAACCAATAGAGATTTAAGATTTGAAAAGGATCTTAAGAAAAAGGTGAGTGAGGTAATGACTAAAGACCATCTAGTTACTGCCAAGGAAGATGTTGACCTAATTAAAGCTGAAAACATTTTACAACAACATAAGATTGAAAAACTACTGATCACTGATAATGAAAACAAATTAGTTGGCCTTATTACTTTTAAGGACATAATAAAAGTAAAGCAACACCCTTTAAGCTGTAAAGATGAGTTTGGAAGGCTCAGAGTAGCTGCAGCTGTAGGTGTTTCAAAGGATACTTTTGAAAGAATCGAAGCCTTAGTTAATTCAGGAGTTGATGCTATCGTAATTGATACTGCCCACGGTCATTCCAAAGGAGTTATTCAACTACTTAAAGAAGTAAAGAAAGAATTTAAAAATTTGGATGTGGTTGTTGGAAATATAGCAACAGGAGAAGCTGCAAAAGATTTAGCTCATGCTGGGGCAGACGGTATAAAAGTGGGAATTGGTCCAGGATCAATATGTACTACTAGAGTTATTGCTGGGGTGGGAATGCCACAGTTATCTGCTATAATAAATGTTGCTGAGGCTATTAAAGATGCTGGAATACCAGTAATTGCTGATGGTGGAATTAGATTTACCGGAGATATACCTAAAGCGCTTGCTGCTGGTGCAAGTAGTGTTATGATGGGGTCCATGTTTGCAGGCACTGAAGAATCACCGGGAGAGACCATAATTTACGAAGGAAGAAAATTCAAGTCCTATCGTGGAATGGGTTCTCTTGAAGCCATGCAAAAAGGATCAAAAGACCGCTATTTCCAAGAAAATGAAGATGACATCAAAAAGTTGGTCCCTGAAGGAATTTCAGCAAGAGTTCCATATAAAGGTACTTTAAAGGAAGTCATGCATCAACTAATAGGAGGGTTAAGAGCCGGCATGGGGTACTGTGGAGCAGAAAATTTAGAATCACTGAAAGGAGCAAAGTTTGTGAAAATAACACAATCTGGTATGGTTGAAAGTCATCCACACGATGTAGCCATCACAAGAGAAGCTCCAAATTATAATCTTAGATAAAACCTTAAAATTTGATAGAATGAAACTGACCTGGTTATTTTCAATTATATTTATTTGCGCTAACTTTTATTCTCAAGAGCAATACATTCTTACTATAAATGGTAAAAAAGTCTACAAGTCTGAATTTGAACAAATTTATTGGAAGAATAAAAAAGAAAAATTAGCTACTAAAGAAGACTTAGATGAGTACATAGACTTATTTATCAATTTTAAACTCAAAGTCTTAGCTGCTGAGAAATTAGGGCTAGATACCATGAAAAAATTTATAAATGAGTTAAATGGCTATAAAGTTCAATTAGAAAAACCTTATCTTATTGATACAGCAATTAATGAGGCACTGATAAAAGAAGCTTACTTCAGAACCGTTAATGAATTAGAGGCCAGTCACATCATGATTAATGTATCACCTACTTCCTCCCCAGAAGACACACTAAAAGCTTGGAAAACCATAGACTCTATTTCGAAGGTATTAGCAAATACTAATTCATCATTTGGTGAAATTGCAGAAGAATTGTCCCATTGCCCTTCAGGAAAAATGGACAAAGGGAATCTAGGATACTTTAATGCTTTCAAAATGGTTTATCCTTTTGAAAATGCAGCTTACACCACAAAAATCGGAAAAGTATCGCCTATCGTGAGGACTAGATTTGGATATCATCTCATAAAACCTCATAATCTTCGCAAAGCCAAAGGAAAGGTAAAAGCTGCTCACATTATGATTGTTTGTGATACGAAAAAAGAAAGTGATTGTAATAATGCTAAAGAAAAAATCGATGCCATCTATTCATCGATTATGAATGGTGGATCATTTGAAGAAATGGCAAAGGAATCATCTAACGATCGTAAGTCTGCTCAAAAAGGGGGTGAATTAGGATGGATTACTTCTGGTGGCAATGTGTATCCATCATTTGAAAATGCGGTATTTAGTTTAGATGAAAATAATGAAATTTCTAAACCATTTCGAACACCAAATGGTTGGCACATAGCTAAACGATTAGATTTTGAAGATGTGAAATCATATGAAGATCTTAGGTATGAGTTGAAAAACAAAATCCAAAAAGATGCTAGAGCCCAAAAGACTCGTTCCTCTTTCATTAATTCACTGAAAGTTACATATTCTTTAAAAGAGTCGTTTGATCCTAAAAGTGTACAAAAGATATTAGCCAATAAATATTTTGATTCTACAGAAATACAAAAAAACAAAAGACCTAAAAACATCGATAATGTTATTATTGATTTTAAAGAAAATCAATTCAGCTACAAAGATTTCATTGTGTATCTATCCAACACCTCTAAACAGTTAGAAAAATATAAAAGTGATACTAAACTCATTTCAGAAAAATATAACCAATTTTTAAACTTAAATTTAATTGAATACGAGAAGAAACAACTTCCATTCAAATATCCTGAGTTTAAAGCTTTATTAAAAGAGTACAGGGATGGGATTTTATTGTTTGATATTTCTGATCAAATGATATGGAGCAAAGCTATTAAAGATACAAGTGGTCTAAGGTCTTTTTATGAAAAAAATCAAAACACATGGAAATATCCTAACAGAGTTAAGACCGAAATATATACATCTTCTGATAAAAAAACAGCCAAAAAGATTTTTAAGCTGCTTAACAAAAATATACCCTACGATTCTATTCAAAAAATTGTGAAGCAAAATGATTTAAATGCAGAATTAGATAAGAAGACCATGGATAACTTCGACGATTTTAATAAATCATATGATGAACTCAAAAAAGGAATAACTAAACCCATAAATGTGAATGGAAAATTCATCATATTTAATGTCAATGAAAAATTAGATTCTAGAAACAAATTACTGGAAGAAGCAGAGGGCATTATAGTGTCCGCATATCAAAACCACCTTGAGAAAGAATGGATTAGAAAATTGAGGGCTGAAAATGAAATTAACGTAAATTACGATGCGCTTTACAGCATTAAGGAAAAACCAAATCGTTGAATTTTAGACATTTATTAGCCGTTAGTTTTGTTTTCTTCACTTTTTTTTCGTGTGAGGAAAAGAATAGCGAACCACCACTAGCTAAAGTGGGTGAAAATCAGCTTACTAAGAATGACTTAATTAGTGAAATTCCTCTCAATTTAAATTCAGAAGACAGCCTAGTATTTGTAGAGAATTACATCCATAATTGGATTGTAGATCAATTGATTACAAAAAAAGCGGAAGAATTAATTCCCAATGAGGTTAGTGAGGTAGAGAAAAAAATGAAGAAGTATAAACTATCATTAATTTCACACGAGTTTGAGCAATTTTATGTCAACAAAAGACTGGATACCAATATCAATTCTTTTGAGATTCAAGACTATTATAATAATCATTTAGATGATTTTGTATTAAATGATTATGTCGTGAAATGCTTATATATTAAAGTGCCAAAAAATTCAAAAAAAATTAAGGAGTTTAAAAAATACTATCACATATATAATGAAAAAATGATTGACGATTTAATGTCTGTAGCCCAAAAAGAAGCAAATTCATTCTATTACAATCCTGATGAATGGATTTATTATGACGACTTATTAAAACAAGTTCCTCAACTTGAAAAGTTCACCAAAATTTATTTCATTAAGAAAAAGAAAAAGGTCATATTAGAATCAGAAGAAGAAATGTTTTTTGTGAATATCTATGACTATTTGATAAAAGATGGCACATCTCCTATGAGTTTTGAAAAAGAAAAAATAAAGAGCATCATCTTAAATCAAAGAGCTAAACAGCTTAGAAAAAAATTACGATTAGACGTGTATGAAGATGCACTGAAAAACAAAAAAATAGATAAATATTCATGACTAAATCTTCCCTTAGCTTTGTAGTATTATTTTTCATTTCTAGCTTGGCTTATAATCAAGAAATAATAGATAAGGTAATTGCAGTAGTTGGCGAGAAACCGATTTTATTTTCTGAGGTTCAAAGCCAAAAGATGCAACTTGCGCAACAAGGAATGGAAATCTCTCCTTTTATGGATTGCTATTTACTTGAAGAACTTATGCTTCAACAACTTTTAATACATCAAGCAGAGATTGATAGTGTTGAGGTCACTGAAGACATGGTTAAAAGTGAATTAGACCAACGTATTCAGTATTTCTCAGCACAAATTGGTGGTATGGATAAGTTAGAAGAATACTATGGGAAATCTGTACAAGAAATTAGAGATGAATTTTATGTTCAAATTGAAGATAAAATGAAAGCTCAAAAAATGCAACAAGAAATTATAGGTGAAATTGTAGTTAGTCCAAAAGAAGTTCGTTCTTATTTCAGAGAAATACCTGCTGACAGTATTCCTTTTATAAACAGTAAAGTGAAAGTTTCACAAATTATACTTGCTCCGGCTTTGTCTTACCAACAAAAGAACGAGACAAAAAATAGGCTGAAAAAGATAAGAGATAGAATTGTATCAAACGAAATTTCATTTTCTGTTGCTGCAGAATTTTACTCTGAAGACCCTGGAACAAAAGTGGCAGGGGGCAACTTTGGTTGGGTGGATCGTGGAGATTTCGTACCGGAATTTGATGCTTTAGCATATACCATTCCACTCAATACAGTTTCAGAAGTCTTTGAGAGCCCTTACGGATACCATATTTTAAAAGTCGAAAAAAGAAGGGGCGAACAATACTATGGATCTCACATTTTAATAAAAAATAAAATTGCTGACAAAGATCTTGTTTCCATTAAACAAAATTTAGATCAAATCGCTTCTGAAATTACAGATGGTAAACTAAGTTGGGACGATGCCGTAACGAAATATGCTAACAAAGAAAATAATAAAAATAATGGAATTGTATTCAATGAAGCTACAGGTGAGGCATATTGGGACATGCAAACTATAGATAAAAACTTGTTCTTTGCCATTTCTAATCTTGAAATTGACGAAATTTCAAGCCCACAATACTATGAAGATCCCAGCGGTAACATCGGATATAGAATTTTTAAACTAATTGACAGAACTTCGCCACATATGGCAAACCTCAACGATGATTACGAGTTTATACAACAATATGCATTATCTCAAAAACAAATGACTACGATGGACAAATGGGTTCAAAAAACAGCAAAAACTACATATGTTTTTATTGATCCTGTATATCAATCATGTGATAATAATTCAAAGTGGGTAAGCAATCCATGATCACATGAAAAAATACATTGTATCCCTGGATCAAGGCACCACAAGTTGTAGATCAATTTTATTCGACAGAAATAAAAAATTAATACACACAGAACAAAGGGAATTTAGCCAAATAATGCCACAAAATGGCTGGGTTGAACACAACCCCAAAGAGATATTAGAAACCCAACTTTATACTTTTAAAAAATTAATTGAAAATTCAGGTGTTGATGTAGATGAAATTGAAAGCATTGGTATCACCAACCAAAGAGAAACCACAGTACTTTGGGATAAATCAACTGGTGAACCTGTTTACAATGCTATAGTCTGGCAAGATAACAGGACATCTGAATTATGTAAATCCTTAATAAGAGAAGGAAAGGAAGGAATCATTAAAGAAAAAACAGGACTTATAGTAGATTCTTATTTTTCGTCCACTAAAATACAATGGATACTGCAGAACGTACCGGAGTGTAAGGAATTATTAGCTAATAATAATTTACTTTTTGGCACTATAGATTGCTGGTTAATTTGGAATCTAACTGGAAATCATTACACTGATCTAACTAACGCTTCCAGAACCCAATTATTGAACATAAAAGAAACTAAATGGGATCCTGAATTATTATCTTTTTTTAAAGTTCCTAGTCAAATCCTGCCTGAGCTAAAACAAAGTGTTGATGAATTTGGTTTTTGGGAATTTAGAGGAGTAAAAATTCCCATTCTAGGGGTTGCAGGAGACCAACAAGCTGCATTATTTGGACAACAATGCTACGAAATTGGGATGGCAAAAAACACGTACGGTACAGGTTGTTTTATGTTGCTTAACACTGGAGAAAATGCAATTTCTAGTCAAAATGGATTGCTTACTACTATCGCTTGGTCCATTAATGGAAAATTAAATTACGCCCTTGAAGGCAGTGTATTTGTAGCAGGTGCAGCCATACAGTGGCTTAGAGATGCTTTAAAAATAATTGCGCATGCCTCTGAAACAGAACAATTAGCTAACGAAACTGATGATGAAGATGTTATTTTCATTCCTTCTTTTTCTGGATTAGGAGCTCCATACTGGAACATGAATGTAAAAGGAACCATTTTAGGATTAACTAGGAATTCGGGAACTAAGGAAATTTGCAAAGCGGCTCTTGAGTCTCTGGCACTACAAACTAGAGATGTACTTATTGCCATGGAAAAAGATGCTAATTTAAAACTAACTACTCTAGCTGT
>JAYYEV010000032.1:0-35342 GCA_036159515.1 Bacteroidota bacterium
TGTGGTAAAATTAGCTTGATAGATTCCGGAAGAGGAATAGGAATTTCCTTCCCATGAGTATTGGTTACAAGCAGTAATAGTTGAGGTGTTTGAGTAACTGGAATTAATGGTGAGTAGTAGAGTGGAAATGCTATCACAACCTAATTGACTGGTTAGTGTATCATCATAAATTCCACTTGTACTAAAAATGTTGGAGTGCCACGAATAATCATTACATGATGTTATTTCAACAGTGTCTCCTTGTGTTGGAGGAATAATCGTTAAATTCAATTGTATTATGCTGTCACATCCATACTGATTAGATAAAGTGTATGTTGGCGTATTATTTGTGCTTGTGTAGGTTATTCCATCAATCCAAGTTAAACTATCACATGCTGAATAAGAATCAATTTCTTGATTTGAAGTATAGATAGTTAAGTCCAATACATGTACAGAGTCACATCCTTTACTATTGACACTAGTCGATGTGTAATAACCAGAAGAACTATAATATATATTATTCCACAATACACTATCGCAAGCGGATTGTATTGTAGTATCATTAATCCCGCTGTTAACTAGGGTCTGAAAACCGTCAATTTTTCCATATCCAAAATCAAAATTTGGCAATGTACCTGTCCAATTATCACCATAAGCTGAATGAATTAAATCGCTTTTAAAATGTACATAATTGGTTTGATTGCATTTTTCCAAATACAGTGCTGCAATTCCAGCTACTACTGGACTTGACATAGAAGTTCCTCCATTTCTGTAATGCTTCCCACCCAGTGCTAGATCGGCATCTGCCATACCACTGGTTAGGTGTATGGGAAATGAGCTCACCGTGTTAGCTCCAGAGGCAGCTACATCTGGTTTTAATATCCCCTGGCGTGTGGGCCCTTTACTTGATGTAATGTATATTTTTCCGCGAGTCCCAATTTCGCTTTTCCAATTGCCTAAATTGTTCACATATCCACTGTCATTGGTGTAATTCCCCACACTTATTGTACTACTTAAACATTGAAAAGAACTACAGATAGTTTGAAGCGAATCAGGATTTATGTAATTAGTTGGAACGGTACTAAATGGGAAAGTTCCATCGGTGATTCGTATCATATTTGACTTTCCATAGGTGGATTCATCCGACCAAATATCGATAAACCCATTCCCTGTTGTATGTAGTCCCCATGAATAATTACCCGATGAATCAGGACTTAAAATCACTTCAAAACTGACAACTGAATCATACAATACTTGAGCAAACATGAACATCATCCCAACTCTTTCATTATTTTCATTCATAATTGAGTCTACATATGCTCCATAAGCATCTTGATTTAAGGATCCGTTCAAATATTCTCGTATGGAAAAATAATCGGTAATTCCGCTTAAGTGATCATTGTGATAGCCACTCAATGCCATTTCAATATTAAAGATTTGTGAGGTATCTCCATATCCAACAAAATGTACACTATTATCACCATAACAGTAGGGAACACATCCATATGCGGCATAATCAAGACTTAAGTTGTTTTCAAACAGCGTAAAAACAGTATCTCCTATAGTAACATTATGCCTTAAGTGAAAAAAATTTTCACCTGCATTTCCAGCTGAACAGACAAATAGATGACCATTATTATTAGTCACATCTTGATGAATAAATTGCGCACTGGGGTCTGCTCCATCGTGGGAACCAAAATAAGTACCCGCACTAGCGTTGATTACACACGGTTTACCCAATGAGTCAGCAATATCATAAATATACTGTGTAGCATCTTGTACATTGGCTAAAAAATTAGACCCAAAATCTACTTCTACAATTACCAAGTCAGCTTCATAAGCTACTCCTTTATATTTTCCAACTGCAGATCCATTTCCTGCACCTGTACCTGTAACCGTGGTGCCATGACCCCATTGGTCATTGTGGGCAGTAGGTAAACCAGCGTTTATGTCTACACTATCCCAATGTTGTCCATAGCCATAGGGTTGAGGAGTATTTGAAGAAACTCCTAGGGTTTGATCCCATAGGGCTACAATTCGTGTGCTTCCGTCCGGATTTTTAAAATCATCATGGGTAAAATCAATTCCAGTATCAATAAATCCCATTACAACACCATTTCCTGAAAATGTACTAATAAGAGGCGAATCTCCTTGGTGAGCTGCATTTACATTATTGTTTACGCGCATGGTATCATTCAATAGTGTTCCAGGTTCTGATGGAATATAAAAGTATTTTATGGACTTGTCAGATAAGAAATTTTTTGCGACTAAGGGGTTAATTCTTAAATAATGCCAATCTAGTTTTTTCCTAATGTATTTGGCATGAAATCGTTCGGCTCTTTTTTTAATTTCATGTTCAAGCCCTTTTACATAAATTCCAATGTTCGTCTTATGATTAAACGTTTCCCAATTTACAGTGTTGTAAAAAGGAGATGTTGGATTTTGGCTATAAATAATGAAAAAAACACTTAAAAAAATAATACTCAATGTACTCTTTAAGACCATATATTAAAATTATAAAAAATTCAATTGGAGGGGATTTCTTTTAAATAGCTAGCTTTACTTCTTGTAAGATCAATTTCAATACAATAAGTATCAGTGCCATTCGTAAGAATTAAAAATTTTGCATTTATTTTCCGTTGATATGTTAGGATTTGTTGTAGCGTTTCATTATTAATTTCTACTTCAGGTGATTTACATTCAACCAACATATTAGGTAATCCTGTAAGGTCATAAATTACAATATCAAATCTTTTTCTGGTTTGATTTATTTTAACCTCTCTTTCTATGGCGATTAAACCTAGAGGATATTTTTTTTCGAAGTGCAAAAATTTCCAACAATTTTGGCGAACTATTTCCTCAGGAGTTGTTACAATCCATTTTTTCCTTATTTCATCGAATAGGTATTCTTTTGAATTAATTATTTTAGTTTTATGATGGTAATGAGGAATCAAATCATAAAAATTTGTTTTGGAATATAATCAAATAAATGCTGAAATAGAACAAGGAATTTTTAAACCTGTTTACTTTTTACAAGGTGAGAATACCTATCAAATTGATAAAATTGCAAACAAGTTGCTAATTAGTGTATTAGAAGAGCATGAACGAGATTTTAATCAAACCATTTTTTATGGAAAAGATACATCAGTAGAATCTATTCTTGACTCAGCCAAACGTTATCCTTTGATGGCCTCTTACCAACTTATAGTGGTTAGAGAGGCTCAGCATTTATCACGGACTATCGAATATTTTTCCTCTTATTTTGAAAAACCTGTACCCACTACCATTTTAGTTTTTTGCTACAAAGGGAAAAAGCTAGATAAGAGAAAAGCAATTACTAAAATATTATCAAAGAATAAATATTTATTTGACGCTGAACCCGTTCGTGATTATCAACTTCCAGATTGGGTGATAAAATGCGCTCAAAATTTAGAGTTAAAAATGGATCATAAATCAGCAGTTCTTTTAGCTGAATATGCAGGAAATGATTTGTCAGGAATAGAGCAAAGTTTAGAAAAATTAAAAATTTTAAAACCAAAAGATAATTTTATCAACGTTGAGTTAATTCAAAAGCATATTGGTTTTTCTAAAGATTTTAATCTGTTTGAATTAACAGATTCATTAGCTTCTTTTAACATCAAAAAAGCCAGTTTTATTGCACAACATTTTGGACGCAATAATAAATCACACCCTGTTGTTGTGGTTATTGGGCATTTATATGGTTTTTTTACAAAGCTTATGAAATACCATTTTTATGCAAAAGATTTAAGTCCAAATCAAATTGCTGGTAAGATTGGAGTTCATCCATTTTTCATCAAGCAATACCAACAAGCATCCACTTATTACGATAAGGGAAAGCTGGCTCGTATTCTTTCTGAACTAAGGTATTATGATTTAGCCAGTAAGGGTGTATATTCAAACACGATCAGTGATGAAGAACTATTAAAAGAATTGGTATTTAAAGTTATGCATTAGTTATCTGTATGTTTTGTTGCCAATTATGCTAGAAAAACCAATGGATAGATTGGGAATATCTCTGTTTTCTAGAAAATGACTTACCCTGTACGAACCAAATATGGATTTATTTTTTAGGCCTAGTTTTATTTTAAAACCATAGTGTAAATTTGATATGGGATTTGGGTTTTTCTCTCTGATGATGGTTTTATCATTTAAATTAGTATTGTACTCATATCTAAGAGTTGAGTTCCAAGTATTAAAGCCGAACACATTCATTTCTATATATTTTCCAATTTGATTACCTCTATCAGGGTCAAAATTAATACGCAAACCTGTTTGATACATCAAATTCCATATGCAAAATTTGGGATCAAGTGCACTACTACTTAGGCCAAAATCAATCAATTCATAGATGCTTTTAGCTTGAATCCGCAGATGTGAAATCCCAAGCATATTAGTTAAAGATAGTGTAGGAGAAATTTTTCTTTTAAAGTTTGTACTTAGATGGTATTCAAAACTGGGCTTTATAGTCATATTTTTATCTTCATTGAAAGAAATAGGTAAGAGTGTTCCAACACTAAACTCCAAAAAGGTAAATTTCTTTTTGTTTGGCCCTTTTTCAGTATTGAATTTTTTAAAATCTAACGGTACGTTTTCCTTAAGAATAGTCTTTTGAGAAAAACCAATTTGAGAAATTAAAATCGTCACTATCAAAGTGAGTTTATAACTGTATTTCTTCTGTATATCCATTTAAATGAAATCGTAGTATTCTATCTTTATATTGACTTGCATCAATAGCATAGGGTAAATCTCTATGTAAATAAATAGTTTCATAGTATTCAAGTACCTTTCGTTTATCGCTCTGGTACATAAATTGATCATTTTCTACATGCATAAACATGTATTGAGTTCCAGTGTTTACATATGATTTATCTATAATTTCAATAAAGACGCTGTCTTGGTCTTTTCGGATTTTAAAGGTTGGATTTTTTTCTTTGTCTTTAAAAAAATAGGAAGCCTTGGGCACACCAAACCCATGTGCATAATCAAAGTAAGGGAATAGTGAACCACTTCTCTCAATAAGCTTAAAAATTTCCATGTTTGATTTGTTAGGGTACTTTTCCCATACGCATGCGGCAAAACCTGCTATTAGTGGACAAGAAAAAGAAGTGCCATAGGCTTTTTCTATGCCGTTTTTAGTGGCACCCATTACATCTCCAAAAGCGACTACATTTGGTTTCATTCTGTAGTCTGATGTTGGACCAAAAGAACTAAAGTCTCTATGCATTCCACTACCAGTAACTGCTCCAACTGTTAATGCACTATCTGCATCTGCAGGAGTTGCAATATATTTCCAATCTTCATCTCCTGAATTTCCAGCTGAAACTAAAACAAGAATTCCTTTTTTAGCCGCAAGATTTACAGCTCTTGCAATCAATGATGTTTCTCCATCCATTTGGTAATTGAAATATTCATCTGAGGTATATCCAAGTGAAGTGTTAATGATATCCGCACCATTTGCATCTGCCCATTCCATAGCCATTAACCATAATTCCTCTTCCGATTCATTTTCTACCAAAATTCTTTCTGTCTTAGCTAATAAAAATTCTGATGATTGAGCAAGTCCCATTATCTGATTTTGGTATTTTCCAGCAATACAACTTAATACTGCAGTACCATGATTATTAAATCTGTACACATTTTCTGTTTTGTGGTGAAAATCCCATGATTTTATAATTTGTTTATTTTCAAATAGGTGTTTCAATGCAGGTGACTCTTTGGCTCCTTTGAATCCTCCGTCTATAACACAAATGCGTATCCTTTTTCCTGTTAAATTATTTTTTTGAAAATACTGTCCCTCTAAAGATGTAATCTGTCTTTCCATCAAATTATTCATGCTAACTTCTTCCGTAATTGTTTCACATGTATTTAGGTGCATTTCCATTTGTTTTACCTCTTTCACAAAAGGGAAGGATTTAATTTTTTTTATTTGATCTTCATTCGCTTTACAACATATAGCATTAAACCATCTTGATATTCCCTTAATTTCAGCTGTATTTTGAGAAATTTTTTCAAGATATGAGCTAGTAATTGGAAGGTCCTTGGAATCAAATTTTGGCAATCCCAAATTTATTCTTCTTTCTATGGTCCTAGAGTCAAGATATGCAGACCTGTCGTCAACACTATGGGTTTTGTCAGTTAAAAAAACCCAGTATTTTTCCTGACAAATACCCTCACAGAAAGTAATAAAAAAGGTTAGCAGAATGACAACATATCGAATCATTATATAAATTTAATATTTAATATTACATATGATTGATCTAAGAAGCGACACGGTTACAAAACCTACAAATGATATGAAAGCCTTCATGATGAATGCCGAAGTAGGTGATGATGTATTTGAAGACGATCCTACGGTTATCCATCTTGAAGAAATGGCTGCAAATAGGTTTGGTAAAGAAGCTGGATTATTTTGTCCATCTGGCACTATGACTAACCAAATTGCACTGATGACCTATTTAAAGCCGGGGGATGAGGTGATTTGCAGTCGAGAATCTCATATATACAATTATGAAGGTGGTGGAATTGCTAGAAATGCTGGTGCCTCAGTTCGCCTAATTGAGCGTAAATCGGGCTTGTTGGAGCTTGATGATGTGATTCACAATATAAACCCTGACGACGTACATCTTCCAGTAACTAGATTAGTAGCCTTGGAAAATACTTGTAATAGAGGAGGAGGTAATTGCTATGATTTAAAAACTATTGAAGAGATTAAAGCATATTGTGATCAAATTAATTTACCTCTTCACTTAGATGGGGCAAGATTATTTAATGCTTTAGTCAAAACGGAAGTCTCATCTCAAACTATGGGTTCATTCTTTGATTCTATTTCAATATGCTTATCAAAGGGATTAGGGACTCCCTTAGGTTCCGTTTTATTGGGCACTCATTCCTTTATAAAACAAGCCAGAAGAAACAGAAAAGTCTTAGGTGGAGGAATGCGACAAGTAGGTATTGTAGCTGCAGCAGGAATTTACGCATTAAATAATAATGTGGATCGATTAGTTGATGATCATAGACATGCAAAACTTATAGCAGATGCTTTATCATCATGTTCATGGGTTCAAGAGGTGTTGGAAGTAGAAACCAATATTGTAGTAGCTGTTTTAAATCATGGTTATGAAAATGACCAATTCATTAACCGATTGAAAGAAAATGGGATTTTAGCTATTCCGTTTGGAAAGGGTAGAATAAGGATGGTTACCCATTTAGATGTAAAAGAGTCAGATGTGAACAAAGTGATAGACTCACTTAAATTTTAACAGAAAGTTTGATGTGTTACTAATTGCCTCTTTGATGGGGTTAAAATTATAGTTTAACGCATTTATTATTTTTTGATTTTTGTAAATATTAACCTGATTAGAGGTTCTGGCTGTTTCTTTCGTTATACTTTGCTTTTTGTTGCTGATAAAACAACGAATTGCTTCTAGCCTCCAAGCTATTTCTAATATAGATTTTGTTGCTTTTTTATCCGGTTTGGGTCTGTTTAAACTAAGAGCTATGTTATCAAAAACAGATTGATAAGACAAATTTTCCCCTACTAAAATATATCTTTCCCCACTTATTTTGGAGTCCATTAATGCTACAGTGGCACGAGCAACATCTCGGACATCTACAAACCCATTTATACCTAGGGGGAAATAGGAAAGACCCTTGTGTATTTGTTTAAAAATGGTTGTGCTTGATCTCCCCCAATCTGATGGTCCAATAATGATTCCTGGATTTGTAATCACCGCACTTAACCCTTCTTCAATCCCCCTCCAAACTTCATTTTCTGCTTTGTATTTAGTTAAGGCATAAAAACTATTTTCTTTTCCAGAGCTCCATTTATTTTTTTCACTGTATTCCCTTTTTCCATCTCGACCAATAGAAGCTACAGAGCTTATGAATGCTAATTTTTTTATTTTATGTTCCAAACAAGCGTTTACAATATTGGTGGTTCCATCTATGTTTATTTTTCGCATCAGCTCATAGTCACTTTTGTTGAAACTGACAATAGCCCCGCTATGGTAAACAAAATCAACTCCTTCAATGGCTTGATACACTTCGGTTACATCTTCGAGGTCCATTTTAATCCAATTTATTTTATCGTAATAATTTGAGAATCCATAATGGGTAAAAACGTTTTTGATGATGTTTATATTTGAATTTTTGGTGAATGTTGCACACACTTTTTTATTTTGACTTAAAAGATCAAAAACAATATGCATCCCTACTAAGCCAGTTGCACCAGTTACTAAATGTGTTTCCAAATTTTTGAGTTGTGAAGGAATTAAAATTGAAATTAAAAAAAAGAAGAATAATTTACATTTAACAATGAGATAAAAATATATTTGTTTCACATTAGAAGCATTTAAATTGAACTAAAGTGAATTTTGTAGAGGAATTAAAATGGAGAGGCATGGTCCATGATATTATGCCAGAGACAGAGAAGTTTTTGAGTGAAAACAAAGTTAGTGGATACATCGGTTTTGATCCTACTTCTGATTCTCTTCATATTGGGAGTTTAGTTCAAATTATGATCTTAGTTCATTTTCAAAAACATGGTCATACACCTTTTGTTCTAGTTGGGGGTGCTACTGGAATGGTGGGAGATCCGTCTGGTAAATCTAAAGAACGTAATTTACTTGAAAAAGACGAGCTTTTAAATAACGTAGAGGCTATTCAAAGACAACTAGCTAAGTTTTTAAAATTTGAAAATGTGCCCAACGCAGCTGTTATAGTTAATAATTTTGATTGGTTTAAGTCATTTAATTTTTTGGATTTCATTAGAGATGTAGGAAAGCATATTTCAGTGAATTACATGATGGCAAAAGAATCTGTGAAGAAAAGATTGGAAACAGGAATTTCTTTTACCGAATTTACTTATCAACTTGTACAAGGTTATGATTTTTATTGGTTGTATAAAAATCACCAATGTAAAGTACAAATGGGTGGTTCAGATCAGTGGGGAAATATAGTTACTGGAACAGAACTCATAAGAAGAATGGAAGGTGGATCAGCTTATGCCATAACATCGCCATTGATTCAAAAAGCAGATGGTTCAAAATTTGGCAAAACGGAAGATGGTAATGTTTGGCTTGATCCAAAAAAAACATCCCCCTATAAATTTTATCAATATTGGATTAATAGTAGTGATGAAGATGCTAAAAACTACATTAAAATTTTTACTCTAAAATCTAAAGATCAGGTAGAAAAATTGATTGAGGAGCATAATGTAAATCCCGGTCTGAGAATATTACAAAAGGAATTAGCTAAATCGCTGACTGAGCTAGTGCATGGTGAGGAAAATTATGTTGCTGCCGTTGAAGCTTCTTCTATTTTATTCAAAAAAGGAGATGATGCTGTAGAAGCGCTAAGGGCAATAAGTAGTTCTCTGTTTATGGAAATTTTTGATGGTGTACCACAAAAAGAAATAGCCAAGTCAAATTTAGAAGGGAAGGTCTCAATAATTGATTTGTTGTCTTCAATTTCAGGTTTTTTAAAATCTAATGGTGAGGCTAGAAGAGCTATAAATGAAAATTCTATTTCTCTAAATAAGAAGAAAGCATCTATTGATTTAATGGTTGGACTAGAAGATCTTATTGCGAATCAGTATATTTTGTTACAGAGAGGAAAGAAAAATTACTTTGTACTTAAAGTTAGCTAAAGGTCAGAAGATTACACCCTCTTATTTCAGCTTGATCAAATCTTCCTAGTATAGATACGGTTCCATCCTTATGCATTCTGCCTAAATCTTGAGTCTCAATAAATGAACAGCTGTACATATTGGCAAGGTCTATGATGTTTACACCACCTGTCTTTTCATATTGGCAATACGTAAAAGGATCTTCAAGCTCTCTTGTTAAAAATTTCATCCATGGTGGAGACTTAAATTTTCCATTTTGGGTAGAATATGCTTGAGAAAGAAGTTCGGTCATACCGTATTCACTGTGTATATTTTCGGTTTCAAAACCTCTTTGCAAGATTTCGTGAAGCTCTTCTCGAATAAGTTCTTTTTTTCTTCCTTTCATTCCTCCAGTTTCAATGATATTCCAATTTTTTAAACTAGGTAAATCAAAATTTTCAATTAAATCAATAAGCGCATAAGAAACACCTATTAGAGACACATTTTTATCTTTAAGTTTTAGAATTTTTTGAATAGTTAGGTTAGAGTTGGGCTCTAAATAACCACTTTCTTCATCTGATTCGTTTATGAGTTGGTCTACCATGTAGATTAGAGAACTATTTCCTTGTTCTTGATATGAAGGTAACAAAGCTAATATGATCTGATTTTTCACATCACCATAAACATTTTGAAATCCAGTTGTAAACGACTTTTTATAAATGTCTAGGTTATGTACATAATGTTTACTTCTTTCTTGATTTGTAGTTCCGCTACTTAAAAAGGTGGTGGCCTTACTCAAGTTTTTTGCTATGATTTCATGAGATTTAAAAAACTGAATGGGTAAAAAAGGGATTTCAGAGTAGTGACGAATTTCATCAATTGAAACTTTTCTTGAGTTAATATACGTATTGTATATAGGAATATTTTCAAATTGATACCGAAAAACTGATAATGCTAGTTCGTTGAACTCATTTTCACTGTTTATTTTAAATATTTTATCTACAAAATTCAATGAATTCCTAAATAGTTTACTTTTATAGTGTGAATAACCTAAAAGCAAAAATAAGCATTGTTTTCCTCATTTTATTGGCATTTTCTTCTTGTTTGAAGCCAGTTCAATATCCTGACGAGCCTAATGTAGAATTTGTCCAATTTGATATTCAAGGGGATTCAGGTATTATTACCTTTTTCTTTACTGATGGAGATGGTGATATTGGATTAAATCCAAATCAAATAGATCCACCTTATGATCCAGGAAGCTTTTATCACTATAATGTATACCTAGAGTATTACGAGGTAATGGAAGGTCAACGTGTTAAAGGAACTATGGATCCTAATGGAAATAATGCCGCTTTTCAGCAAAATAATAATCTACCTTATGATACTATTCCAAACGGATTTAGAATCGAAGATATTACCCCTTTTGGACAAAATAAATCTCTTAAAGGTAATATGCAGCTGGTATTAAGTCCGTTTTACAATTTCAATTCAAATCATAATGATAGTATTTGCTTTTCTATTCTGTTAATTGATAGAAATCTAAATCATAGTAATTTGGTGTATACACCTGTTATCAAGAGATAATATCTCCTTATGAGGAAATTTCTTAGTAAAATTCTATCTGTTTTTTTGTGCTGTATGGGTTGCGTTACCATTGAAAATACAAGTTATGATTTAGATACGAAAATGGCAGTGTCCATGAAGCCTGAGTTCTCTATTTTTCATCATAATGATTTGCAATCAAAAATTTATATTAAGATAAAAACAGCAGATTTATTGTATACACGAAACGATAGAACAAAACCCTTTAACGCAAATCTAAAACTCTCCTATAATTTATATACAGAAAATGGTAAAACATGGATAGATTCAGGATCCATTTTATGGAAGGATTTTTACACGATCAATAAAAAGGAATTTATTGATACCGTTATTCCATTTAATCTAAGTGTAAATAAGTTGGCTAAGTTAAAACTATCCATTACTGATTTAAATCGATTTAGAACCTATGAAAGATTAGTGGACGTAAATAAAAAAGATGTTTATCACAGACAGTTCTATTTATTAAGGGATACAAATAATCAAGTTTTATTAAATAACTATTACACGGGTTCAAAGCACATTAGAATGACCAATAATTACTTAACGAATCAAAGTGTTTATGTGAATTATAATGAAATCAATTTTCCTGTTGCTTTACCACCATTTAGTAAGGCTAGGAGACAATCTTTTCCAAAAGCTACAGGCCAGTATAAGCGTATTGATTTTAATAAAAATACAGAACTTGTACTACCAGAGGATGGTTTTGTATATTTTCAAATAGATACGTTGACAAATCAAGGTTTCTCTTTATTTAACTTCAACCCCTACTTTCCTTACTTAAAGGACCCAGCACAGTTAATAGCTCCTTTACGTTTTTTATGTACGAAAGAAGAATACAAAAAAATAACAAATGGATCTGATCCAAAAAACACGGTTGATCAGTTTTGGCTTTCCAAAACTTCATCTATGGAGAGGGCTAGAAATCTCATCAAGACATATTATTCAAGAGTAGAAAAAGCTAACGAAATGTTTACTTCACATCTCGAAGGATGGAAAACAGATAGAGGCATGATTAGTATTATTTTTGGCCCCCCCAGTTATATTAGAAAAACAAAAAGTGCAGAAATATGGTATTACGGTCAACAAAGTAATTCAAATCTAAATGCATATAACTCTTTAAATGATCCTATGAGAATTCAATCATCCGGATTAAAATTTACTTTTGATAAAGTGTCAAACCCCTTTTCAATGAATGATTACGAATTAGATAGAAATTACTCTTACAAATCATCTTGGTATAGAGCTGTCGAATCATGGAGAAAAGGTAAAGTATACATTGTTCAATGAAAAAAGAAATGACAAAAGACTTCATATACGGTATAAGATCTGTTTTAGAAGCTATATCAGAGGGAAAAACCATTAATAAAGTCCTTGTCCAGCAAGGTGCAAAAGGGGATCTATTTGGAGAATTAATGGACACCCTTAAAAGTGAAAAAATAGTATTTCAACGTGTTCCGATACAAAAACTGAATCACATGGTGAAGAAAAATCACCAGGGTGTTATAGCGATGATTTCCCCACTTCCTTATTATGAGCTAGATCATATAATTCAGCAAATTTATGAGGATGGAAAAGACCCTTTTGTTTTAATGTTAGATCGTGTGAAAGACGTTAGAAATTTTGGAGCCATTTGTCGAACAGCTGAATGTTTTGGGGTTAATGCAATAGTAATTCCATCAAAGGAGTCGGCTTTAATTACTAACGATGCCATAAAAACATCTGCAGGTGCATTGTATAAAATTCCAGTTTGTAAAGTCCATAATTTACAATGGGCCTCTGAATTTCTTCAGAGTTCAGGACTTCATATTTTTTCTATATCAGAAAAGGGTCAGAAGTCGATATATGAATATAAATTCAGTGGGCCTAAAGCTTTAATAATGGGTAGTGAAGAAGATGGTATTAGTAAAAATTTACTTCATCTATCAAATGAAGTATATAGTGTACCTATGAAAGGAACGATTGATTCTTTAAATGTTTCTGTTGCTACAGCCATTGCATTGTACGAAATGGGAAGAATAGTTAAATAACTACATAGAAACCCAATTTTTTTAAGTCTTCCCAAAATAAAGGATAGGATTTATTAACCACCTCGCTGTTTTTAAAGTAAATGGCACTTTCTGTTTTAATAGATAAAGGAGCAATACTCATGGCGATGCGATGATCATTGTGATCATCGACTACCTCCCCATTATATCTTATGAGCTGGTTTTTGGGTACATAGATAGAATGATCATTAATTTCACATTCTAGATTAAATTTTAAAAGTTCTTTTTTAATGGTTTCCAATCGATCAGATTCTTTGCTTTTTAAGCTATCAAGTCCGGATAAATATACTTCAACTCCTAGACCTGCACATGAAACAACATAGGGTAGAGCAAGATCTGGAAAATCACTAAGATTGAATTCTACTTTTGAACTTGCTTGATTATTTTTTTCTATCGTAATTCCCTTTTTATGAAAAAAAGTTTGAACCCCTAGATGACTGTACAATTCGCACACATAGGAATCCCCTTGAACAGAATCTGGATATAAGTGCGGTATTTCAATTTTTGATATATTGGAAAGTGATGCTAAACTATATATAAAAGAAGCACTACTCCAATCGTTTTCAGCAGCTATATTTCTAGTAGAATAGGACTGATGTTTGATTTGAATAGTGTTTTTGTCCCATATGAATTCAATGCCCATTTCCTGCATAAGATGGAGTGTCATTTTAATATAGGGTGTAGACAAAATGGGCTCTATGATATGCAGCGTTAAACCATTTTTAAATTTGGGGGCTATAAGTAGTAATGCAGATATAAATTGACTACTTATGTTTCCAGGAATGGTTAATTCTCCTCCTTCAATGCTTTCATTTCCAAGAATTTCAATTGGTGGGAAACCCTCATTTTTTAGATATCGTATTTCAATACCTAATTTACGTATGCAGTCTACTAATGGTTTAATGGGTCTCTGATGCATTCTCTCACTGCCAAATACACGAAACGTTCCTTTAATTGTAGATAAATACGCTGTTAAAAATCGTAATGTGGTTCCAGCATGATGACAATTAATTTCTTTTGGTAGCGTAGTATTTGATAAGATTTGATTTAGAATTTGGGTATCATCTGACTCTGATAAATTGAGTAAATTGAATGGGTCGTTTGAAATGGCTTTAATCATTAACAACCTATTACTTATGCTTTTTGAGGCAGATAATTGTACGTGACCTTCTAATCGGCTAGATAAAGCTTTGATTTCAACCATTTACTTTAAATTCCTTAAGTATGGATTCCACTTCATTTTTATGTATTTCTACATCTACTGTAACCTCACTTATTTTTTTAGGAAGAGAGAAATTAATGAGAGAATGATTGTTTTTTTTATCATGTGCCATGAATTCAATTATTGATTTTTCATTCATGTTAAAATTTAGATGTGGTTTAAAAAATTGATCTAATCTCTGTTTAATTTCCATGAAAGTATCTTGAGAACAAAGGTTGAGTTGGTATGAAATATAAGACTCTACAATCATCCCATATGCCACTGCAAAACCGTGCAAAGTGGGTTTTTCACTGAGTAAGAGTGCTGATTCAACTGCATGTCCAATCGTGTGTCCAAAATTCAATTTTTTTCTTTCTCCTTCTTCCATGGGATCGGCTTTAACAACTTTTAATTTTAAATTAGAAGAACGAGGAATTAGGTATTCATAATCTAAAGAATCTACAGTCTGATTGGCAAGGTGTCCCCATAGTTGATAATCACCGATAATGGCATGCTTAAAGACTTCTGCCATCCCGGAAATTATTTCTTTTTGGTTTAAAGTACGTAGAAATTGATAGTCACAAAAAATAGTTTTTGGATGATTAAATGTACCAATGTTATTTTTTAGGTTTTTCAAATTTATTCCCGTTTTTCCTCCTATAGATGCATCTACCATGGCCAACAAAGAAGTAGGTATAAGATGGAACGGAATGCCTCTTTTAAAAGTAGAAGTGGCAAAAGCAGCTAAATCACAAATGACTCCACCGCCAATTATGTACACTTCATCATTTCTGGTTGCCAGGTTTTGATTTAGGAAATTCCAAATTAGATCAACTTGCTTGAAATTCTTATTGTGCTCACCGGCTTTAAGATTAAGAACAAAAGCATCTTTAAATGTAGATGCTTGAATATGTGGTAGCCACTTTTGTATATTTTCATCCATGAGTATATACACTTTTTTACTGGAGTTTAAATCATCAATTTTTGATGCATATTTATTGATGTCTCCAAAATGTATTTCAGGAAATGGCATGATTAGGCTCCTTTGATTTTTTTAATGGCATCTTTAGAGTAGGATGATAAAATGAGTTCACCAGAAATTTTTGCTCTTTTTGCTAATAAATCATCCCAATTTTCGGTTCCCTCCCAAAAGATTTTTTTTAATTCTTTTGTGGCACTTTCGTGTGACAAGGCTAATTTTTCACATAAATTGAAGACTGCTTCATCCATTTCTTCCGCAGTATCGTAAATAGATGCATACAGTCCTTTTTCTTTTGCCCATTCTGCACTGTACCAAGTTGTGGCGTCAATCGCTAGCGTATTCATAGCTGATAATCCCACTTTTCTTTCCACAGCTGGTCCTACTACGAAAGGCCCTATTCCTATAGCAAGTTCACTTAGCTTGACAGCAGCATATTTAGTAGCAAAACAATAATCTACAGCGCTTGCCATACCTACACCACCACCAACTGCCTTACCTTGAACTCTTCCAACAATGAGTTTTGGACATTTTCTTGCTGCGTTTATCACTTTCGCAAATCCTGAGA
The DNA here is from genome assembly GCA_036159515.1 of Bacteroidota bacterium. GTDB lineage: Bacteria > Bacteroidota > Bacteroidia > Flavobacteriales_D > Parvicellaceae. The sequence goes on from JAYYEV010000032.1 coordinate 16,000, forward strand.
AAAAGGCGATGCCCTCTTCTAAATTTTTAATAGATTGTAGTTCATCAAAACTTGCTCCTGCACAAAAAGTCCTATCGCCACCTGATTGAAGTTTGATCACTTTAGTCTTATTATCCTTTCCTGCATATTCAATGGATTGGGCTAGCTTGTTCAGTAAAATTGAAGGTAAAGAATTACTTTGTGGATGAAAAAAAGTGATTGTAGAAATTCCAATTTCATCGGTTTCTATATGGACGTAGCCGTTTTCTTCAGACATAGTGTAATTTTAGAGCTAAGATAAAAACTACATTTATTTCCTTATCATTTATGGAATGATAAAAATCTATTTAATGTAAATTGACGTATATTTAGAAACTATATGAAAAGAATGCCGTATAAAGCTTCCCTGTAGATGTTGAAATTGAAATACATACTGGTTATTCATTTTTTCCTTTTCTTTTTGATTGGAAATACTCAGGTTGTAGATAGTCTCGACGCAAGTGTACAAGATTCTGTAGAAGTATTACAAGAGGAACTTGAAATCCCACAAGTGGATTCCATTACTGAAACTACTAACGATTCTACTAGTAACGATGATGTTGAATTGGAATCTACAGATGAGTTTGAGGATTCATTTCCAGAAGTGGATGATGCTGAATCTACAGAAGATTTCAATTCTTATCCAATTGATGAACAGGAGCCCGATTATGCATCTCCTTCAGATGAAAATTTTATTTTTAAACCCCAAGTGAGTTTGGGGACTGGGATGTTGACATTTTATGGGGACATTGGATCAAATCACCAAGGATATCATCCAATGGTAAGTAGACTGGCATCTACGTTAAGATTAATAAGTCCTTTAAATGATTTCTTGGATTTAGGCTTTTATGTTCTCTTTGGACAAATAAGCGCCAATGAAAGAACATTAACTCGTAATCTTAATTTTAATTCAAATATTACTACTGGAGGGGTAACCATAAACTACAACTTCAATCATTTTCTCAAAAAAGGAAGAAATGTGGAGCCATACATTCATGTTGGGTTAGAGTCCATAGAATTCTTATCTAAGACTGATCTTCAAGATGCTAATGGAAATACTTATCATTACTGGTCAGATGGATCCATTAAAGATTTAGCTGAAAATGACCCTAACGCAGATAATGCTGTAGACTTAGTTAGAGATTACACCTATGAGTCAGATGTAAGAGAACAAAATTTTGATGGTTTTGGTAAATATCAAGAAAGAACACTTGGAATGCCGTTAGAATTGGGTGCTAATTTTCACGTGGGAAATAAGCTAAAGTTTAGAGTGGGTACAGCGGTACACTTTACTTTTACAGATTTAATTGACGGAGTAACGAATGAAAGTGTCGGAAACAGAATAGGTGATGCAAGAAATGACAAGTTATTATATACTCATATTGCTATGTCCTATGACTTCAATATTAAATCTAAAAAGAAACCCAAATTTGATATTATTGATGAAGATTCAGAACAATATTACAGAGAAGACACTATCGATTCAGATGGCGATTTGGTAGTAGATCATATGGACAGATGTGCCAATACTCCTCCAGGCGTAGTAGTAGATGAACTAGGCTGTCCCTTAGATGATGATTTAGATGGAGTAGCAAATAGTTTTGATGATGAACTATTGAGTATGGAGGGGGCTTTAGTGGATATGAAGGGAGTAACGATGACAGATGATGATCACATTGAAAACTTTAGAAGGTACAAGGATTCAATAGGTGAATTTACAGATTGGGACACCTTACTCCGCACTTGGGGTTCTGACCCAAGATCACTTAAGACACTCATCGATACCAAAACACTTAAACCAAAAGCTAAGGAATTGTATATTGTAGTTGGTTCTGATATTCAGGGTGTTTCAGAAGACGAATTATGGAAACAACTAGCTAATCGAGATTTCCAAGTAAAAGAATCAGGAGACTCTATTTTATATGTGATGGGTGGATATGATCCCAACATGGTTGCAGACGTGATTAAAGAATTGGAGGAAGATAGTGTCCAAGTTCAAGGAGTAGTAGAAATCAATGATCAGGACGAAGTTATTCCTGTTGATGTAGAGGAAATTGTAGAATCTATTGAAGCTGTGAATGAAACTGTAGACAATACCCCTAGTGTTGATAAGAATTCAAATAATAACGATCAAAATAATAACCTAACAAATGAATCTCAAATTCCTGAGACGAGAGATGATGAATTTGTTCCCGTTATTGATCCAGAAACACAATTGGCTTCTTTTAGAATTCAAATAGGTGCGTTTAGTAAGAAAATTAGTAAATCTGTATTTGCTGATCTTCCAGAAGTAGTCTCTGTAAAAGGAGATGATGGATTGTATCGATATTTTTCGGGCTCATACACAGACAAGGTGAAAGCAGCTTCTCATAAGGTTAATTTAACAACTTCTGGTTATAATGATGCCTTTATAGTGGCTTTCAAAGACGGTAAACGTGTAACATTAAGAGAGGCTGGATTCGATGTGAAACCAGGTCTTGTTGAGGATATAACATTGAGTTCAACTCCTTCTGTAAATGCAATTGATTCTAAATTGGTTAAATTTAGAGTTCAAGTAGGTGCATTTCAGGAAAAGGTTCCTACTGATTATTTAGATCTATTCCTAGATATTGGTAATGTGCTTCCAAAAAAGGATGTGGTTAGCGGATATACGAGATATTACGTAGGAAAATTAGACACGTATGAGCAAGCTATGACCTTTAGAGACAAAATTGCCAAAAAAGGTCTAGAAGATTGTTTCATTGTAGGTGAATTCAAGCAGAAAATAATTACATCCAGAGAGGCACTTAATTTATTGGGAAAGTAAATTGAAATCAATTAGCTTAATAACAGGTGCTTTACTTCTTTTTTGGTCATGTGCTAATCCTACCAATGAAACCACTGGTTCTATAGGCCAAGAATTAGATAAAGATTGTGTAGAATTTCTTGAACTTTTTGCTGCTGAAATAGAAGATTACGTTACTGTATTAGCTCAAATTGAACAGGGTGAATCTGACTTTAATATCATATTAAAGAGGAATAATTTAGAACAAAATATACAATCTTATCTTTCTGACCCTACTTTTTTCAAGTGCAGTTCAAATCCAACTTTCAGTATCCAAATGGATAGCCTAAATGCATTGATGGAGATTTAATTTAAATCTTTTCTTAATCCTTAACCTATTTTCTACATTTGCAAAAAATTAATTGAATGAAGATTGCTAATAATATCTTAGAAACTATAGGGAATACTCCCATGGTAAAGTTGAACACCATTACCAAAGAAATGGAGGCAACAGTACTTGCAAAAGTGGAGTATTTTAACCCTGGTAGTTCTGTAAAAGATAGAATGGCATTAAAAATGGTTGAAGATGCAGAGGCGGATGGTAGGTTAAAACCCGGTGGAACTATAGTGGAAGGCACTTCTGGGAATACAGGAATGGGACTAGCATTAGCGGCTATAGTAAAGGGATACAAGTTAATTTGTGTTTCCACAGATAAACAATCCAAAGAGAAATTTGATGTTCTAAGAGCAGTTGGTGCCGAAGTTATAGTATGCCCAACGGCAGTTGAGCCTGATGACCCAAGATCATATTATTCGGTGTCCAGAAGATTAGCGGAAGAAACACCAAACAGTTGGTACGTTAATCAATATGATAATTTATCTAACCGAATTGCACATTACGAAACTACTGGGCCTGAAATTTGGGAACAAACAGAGGGGAAAATTACACACTTTGTGGTTGGAGTAGGTACAGGTGGCACTATTTCAGGTGTAGCAAAATATTTAAAGGAGAAAAATCCAGCCATTAAAGTATGGGGAATTGACACGTACGGTTCCGTATTCAAAAAATATCATGAGACTGGTATATTTGATGAAAATGAGATTTACCCATATATCACAGAAGGAATAGGAGAGGATATTCTGCCTGAAAATGTGGACTTTAAATTAATTGATCATTTTGAAAAAGTGACAGATAAAGATGCGGCTGTTTACACTAGAAAAATGGCTAGAGAAGAAGGAATATTCGCAGGAAATTCTTGTGGAGCAGCTATCAAAGGAGTTTTGCAATTAAGGCACCATTTTAATAAAGATGATGTGGTGGTGGTATTACTGCATGATTCTGGAAGTAGATACATTGGAAAGATGTATAACGATGATTGGATGAGAGAGAGAGGATTCTTAGAAGAAGAAAAGACTAAAGCTTCTGAAATTGTAGCTCATCATAACGGTAAGAGACTGATTACAGCGGATGTAAATGACCCGTTATCCAAAGTAATGGTTGAAATGAAACAATTTGAAATTTCACAAGTACCTGTATTTGAAAATGGAAAATCAGTGGGTTCTATTTCTGATCATAACATTTTTCAAAAAATCTTAGATAATCCTATGATTAAGGAATTTCCCGTAAAACAAATTATGGAAGAACCGTTCCCAGAAGTGGATGGAAATTTTTCTATCAATGATCTATCTAAGTTATTCAACAATGAAAATAGGGCAGTCCTTGTGAATTTAGGGAAAGACAAAAAGCATATCATTACACTGCAGGATATGATGAATGCAATAGGTACTTAAAGCGAGTCTTAAGTTCGATTATTACCCTATTCTAGAGGAAAATATTTAGTTTGTTTTTTTCCAGGTTTTATATGAGGTGGCATCTTCATTCACCTGATTTTTGGGTGATTTCAAAGACGTGGTTTCCCTTAAATGAGCGTGACATTCACGAGGAAGTTCCTGGTATAATTTGGTTCCGTTAGTTTTCCAGTTAATCATATCATCACTTGCTGATTTAATGATTTTAGCTGGATTACCAGCAACTACTTTACGATTTGGAATTACCATTTCTGCTTTTACAAAACTCAATGCGCCTACAATACTATTTTCTCCAATTTGAGCATCATCCATTATGACTGCATTCATGCCGATTAAAGCATTCTTCCCAATAAATGCCCCATGCACAATACATCCATGTCCTAAATGGGCTCCTTCTTCAATAACCACCGTTGTACCAGGAAACATATGAATGACGCAATTTTCTTGCACATTAGCTCCAGCTTTGATTACAATTTTTCCCCAGTCTCCTCGAACCACCGCACCAGGTCCAACGTATACGTTTTCATAAATTTCTACATTCCCTGTGACATTTGCTTGAGGATGAACAAAAGCATCTTCATGCACATATGGTCTTAATCCTTTGAATTCGTAAAGCATTCTATACACGTTCTATTATGGTGGCATAACCTTGTCCTACACCAATGCACATGCTCACTAAGGCAAACTTTTTTTTCTGTTTTTCTAATTCCAAAGATGCGGTTTGTAAGATTCTTGCACCCGTCATTCCTAGTGGATGTCCAATGGCAATGGCACCACCATTAGGATTAACTCTTTCATCGTCATCTGTTATGCCTAATGCTCTTGTGCAGGCTAAACTTTGAGCTGCAAACGCTTCATTTAATTCAATGATGTCCATTTGATCTAATGACAGCCCTGTTCTATGTAAAACTTTCTTAGTGGCTTCCACAGGTCCAATACCCATAATTCTAGGTTCTACACCGGCTACTGCAGCTCCCACTATTCTTGATTTTGGTGTCAGGTGATTTTTAATTGCAGCTTCTTCGGTTCCTAGAATCATAGCAGCTGCACCATCATTTAAACCAGAAGAATTCCCAGCGGTAACTGAACCGCCTTCTTTCTTGAATGCAGTTCTTAATGTCCCTAGTTTTTCTAATGTAGTTGTCGGTTTAATAAATTCATCCCTAGCAAAAACAATATCTTCTTTTTTTCGTTGAGGTAAAATTACCTTGCAAATCTCTTCGTCTAATCGACCGTTTTTTGATGCTTTTGTAGCTTTCATCTGAGATCTATAAGCAAATAGATCTTGGTCTTCTCTTGATATCCCAAACATTTCAACTAAATTTTCAGCGGTTTGGCCCATACCATCTGTTCCAAATTTTTGTTGCATGATCGGATTTATAAATCGCCACCCAAAGCTAGAATCATGCATTTTTGCATCTCTACCAAATGGTTTAGACACTTTAGAAATCACCCAGGGGCCTCTGGTCATATGTTCTACTCCTCCTGTGATGTATAGATCACCTTCTCCTATGGATATAGCTCTGTAAGCATTTACTGCTGCTGCCATTCCTGAAGAACATAATCGATTAATCGTTTCTCCTCCAATTTGATGAGGTAGTCCAGCCAGTAGTAGAGCCATTCTAGCAATATTTCTATTGTCTTCACCGGCTTGATTGGCACAACCCAAAAGAACATCTTCTACTTGTTCCCAGTCTGTATTTGGATTTCTTTTGATGAGTTCAGTTAATGGTCGTGCAGCTAGGTCGTCAGCTCTCATATGACTTAGCGTTCCACCAAAATTTCCAATGGGTGTTCTAATGGCATCAAGTATAAACACATTTTTCATAATGGTAATTTACGTAAAGTTAAGTTAAAACTGAAGACATGAGAATTAACTCGTCCATTGCTTTTTAGTATAATGAATGGTACACGAGTAATTTGCAACGAGTTCCTTCAGTTGATTTGTTATTTGTACCTCTAGGTTACTTTTCTCCATTTCTGATGTAGTACAACATGCCGTGAGTAGATCACCTTTATTAACCTTTTTAAGGTATTGCATATTGGAGTTTTTAGTTATTGCGATGAAACCAAATGAGTTAGCTGTAAAAGCAGCACAACTATCTGCCAACGAATAGGCTATACCACCATGTGCTATTTCAAATCCGTTAGTCATCAAATTGGAAACGTGTAATGAAACGATACATCTACCTATTTTTACTTCCTTAATTTGTATATCAAGCCATTGGCTAAATGAATCGTTTGAAAACATTTGATTGACAATTTCCTTTGGATTCATTAAGAATTTATAGTTGTTAGAGAATCCACAGAATTTGTTTGAAAGGTTAAAGCAGCTTTAATAAAATTAATAAATAGTGGATGTGGATTTACAACTCTACTTTTATATTCAGGGTGATATTGAACTCCAATAAACCAAGGGTGATCTGGGATTTCAATGGTTTCCATAAGGTTATTTGCTTTATTTTTTCCAGAAAAAACAATCCCATTTTCTTCAAAATCTTTCACGTATTTGTTGTTGAACTCGTAACGATGTCTATGCCTTTCTGAAATCACATCATTTTCATATATCTTATGAAGTAAAGAATCTTTTTCCACGTGACAGTCGTATGCACCTAGCCTCATAGTTCCCCCTAAATTTTTCAATTGCTTTTGTTCCTCCATCATGCTAATTACAGGGTAGGGTGTATCGCTATTAATTTCTGTAGAATGTGCTTCTTTAAATCCAATAACATTTCGGGCAAACTCAATAACAGCACACTGCATTCCTAAACAAATTCCTAAAAAGGGAACCTGATTTTCTCTAGCAAATTTCACTGCGTTAATCTTTCCTTCTACGGCTCTTGATCCAAAACCAGGAGCGACAATGATGCCATCCATTTTTGATAGCTGTTGACTTACATTTTCACCTTCCATTTCTGAGGAATGAATCCAGTGAATATTTACCCTAGTCTTATTTTCTGCTCCAGCGTGGATAAGTGATTCAGCTATAGAAATATAAGAGTCTTTAAGTTCAACATATTTACCTATTAGGGCTATTTCTGTAGTGCTTTCAGGATCAGATAAATGATTTAGAAATGTATTCCATTTATTAAGTTCGTAATGGTCTTTTCCTTGCAATGATAATTTTTCAATTACCACTTCATCTAACTTTTCTTCTTTCATAAGAAGAGGTACTTCATATATGGTCTTTGCATCAATAGACTCTATTACGCATTTTTGTTCTACATTACAAAAAAGAGCAATTTTTTTACGAAGGTCACTATCTAGATGGTATTCTGTTCTACAGACCAATATGTCAGGCTGAATTCCGTATTCCAGTAAAGTTTTAACAGAGTGTTGGGTGGGTTTGGTTTTTAATTCCCCAGAAGTAGATAAATATGGAATTAAGGTTAGATGAACAAACAACACTTTGCCTGGTAAATCCCACTTAAGTTGACGTATCGATTCAATGAATGGTAAAGACTCAATATCACCGACCGTACCCCCAATTTCAGTGATAACTACATCGTACGTATCATCTTTTCCAAGTTGTATGATATGGTCTTTAATTTCATTCGTTATATGAGGAATAACTTGTACGGTTTTACCTAAATAATCTCCTTTTCTTTCTCTGTTAATAACACTTTGATATATTTTTCCAGTAGTAACATTATTATCTTGAGAAGTATTGACATTCAGAAAACGTTCATAATGGCCTAGATCTAAATCTGTTTCAGCACCATCGTCAGTTACGTAGCACTCTCCATGTTCATATGGATTTAATGTACCTGGATCTACATTAATATATGGATCTAATTTTTGAATGGTAACACTTAAGCCTCTTGCTTGAAGTAGCTTTGCTAATGAAGCCGATATAATTCCTTTACCTAATGAAGAAGTAACACCTCCAGTTACAAAGATGTATTTAGTTTTTGATGACATGCCGTATTGTAGTTAGTTTAAATACGGGAATCAAAGTTACTGAATTTAAACGATATCGGAAAAAATGCGTTAAAATTTAAAGCTTATACCAAGACTTGGTAAAAGAGGAAGTTGATACACTTTGTCTGTGGTTACCCTATCTACGTAAAAAATATTTTGCCTGTTATACAGATTAGTAACACTGGCTGTAACATCAAGGGTAGTAGTTTTGTTGAATTCAATATGCTTTTTAATAGCAAGGTCAAAACGGTGATAGGAGGAAAGCCTGCCTTGATTTAAATCAGCATAAATGATTTCTAAGTCATTTGAATTAATGGTAGTAATATCCGTATTAATACCTTGAGAATAATCAATAGAATGATAGTAACCTTGGGTTTGGGTAAAAGGTAATCCACTACCAAAGTTCCACCTTACATTCACTTCCCAATCATTATCTTCACCAAACGTTCTTGTACCTACTAGGTTGATATTGTGTCTTCGATCAAACAGAGGAGAATATTCTCTTAAACCGTCCCATCTAGTCACTTTACCAAGAGAATATACAGCCCAGAGATAAGTTTTTTCAGCTTTGTATTTGAGGACCACATCTACCCCGTAAGCATCACCTGACTCTATGATAAAATCCTTTTTTAGCTCATCAGGAATGGTGTAGGAGTTAATATCATCATTATATAGCTTGTTGCGATTTATATTAGACAATTGATTGAACCATTTGTAGTAACCTTCCACATTCAGGGTAAAATTTCTTGAAATATCAAGTTCTCCACCAAGAATAGCATGAGTTGCTTTTTGAAGATTATGTCTTCTTTCCACTCTTTCCCCATTTGATAGGGTAATGGAATCTTGTAAGTTGTCAGGTCCAGAAAGGAATCCATAAAACAAATTGACTACATCACGATCAGAGTTAGCAGAAATTAGGTTTTGGGAGTACAGCCCCGTAGCACCTTTTAATCGGAATTTCTCCGAAACATTATACTTGATACCTAGTCTAGGCTCTGGTGAAAAATTTCTAAGAGAGGCATAATATTGAGCTCTGAAGCTGGGATTAATAACCAATAAACCTTTTATGATTTTACTATCAATATATCCTGCTAGTTCAGTTGTGTTTTGATTTTGTTCAATTTGCCTCCCCACGCTGTTAAAGAAATCAAATTCGGTAGCAAATCCATTAATATCAATGCCGTACTTAATTTCATTTTCTCTTAGGAAATATTTAAAATCAAACCCAAAGTTGAATCCGTTTATTCTACTAGTTCTTGGAGATAAATTTCCACCGGTAACAGGGTCTTTTTCAGTGAGTGAAATTTTATAATCACTAATGTTAAACCTTCCTAATATGAGCATAGTTGAGCTGGAGGGAACAATAACAAAGTTGGATCCAATACCCCAGGAATCCCAATTTAAATCCGATACGGCTTTGTACCTCACACGATCATTATAGTTAAAGCCAAAAAAGTTGATTTTACTACCGTTTGCTGTATTAAAAGATAACTTTCCAAAAAGATCAGTAAAATTAAAAGGCAATCCATTGGAGTCAATGTAATTATACAGCAATTTAGAGGTTTGCTCTAAATAAGATGTCTTTCCAGAAAAAATGTAAGAAGCTGTATTTCCAATGTTATTTTCATCGAGTTTTTTGATAGGTCCCTCCATTTTAAATTTAGAACCGAATGGATTGACAGATATTTTTCCAGCATGTCTTTTTTTATTGCCGTCAATGGTAGTAATATCCATAATTGAGGAGATTCTACCTCCATAGACTGCAGAAAAACCTCCAGTATAAATATCGGCGCTTCTAATGATGTCTGTATCGAAAACAGAGAAGAAACCAATGGAGTGGAATGGGTTGTAAATAGTCATGCCGTCAAGAAGAACTTTATTTTGAATGGGTGATCCTCCTCTGATGTACATTTGCCCTCCCTGATCACCAGTGGTAACTACACCGGGTGTAGTTTGAAGATATTGAGCAAAATCGGGTTCTCCACCAATAGCTACTACATGGGCCATATCTCTTGGTGTAGCTTTTATGACAGACATTTTAACCTCTGTTTTTCTTTCAGCTGCTTCTGCACTATACTCAAATTCATCAAGAATTTCGTCTTTCTCCTCCATGAAAAAATTTTGTGTCTTAATTTTATTAGCCACAATTTCAACAGTATATTCAATGGTATTGAATTCAATATTAGATACTTCAAGTGTTATTTTACCTGCCTTTAACTTATTGATTTGATAAAATCCATTGATATCAGTGGATGCACCAATACCAGTGCCTTTAATTTTTACGTTTGTACCAAAAGAGGGTTCACCTGATTCCTTTTCATAAACAGTTCCTCTAATGGTTCCTGTTTGCCCGTAAAAATGTGTACTCAATAGGGTTAGAAAAACCAGTCCAAAGAGGGTTTTTGTGAGCATTTTTACCATCATGGTCCCGAAGATAAAATTATTTGTTATTGGCGATTATATAATTTAATACTTTTTGCATTAAATGAACGCGGTCTTTACCCCTCACATTATGCTTGTGCATTGGGTAAGGAAAAAAGTCCACTTGTACACCTGCGTCCACACAGGCTTTAACAAATGAAATATTGTGCTGCATGACTACTACATCGTCTAAAGTGCCATGAATTAAAAGTAACGGATCTTTCAACTCTTTTGCTTTTTGAATCAGACTGGTTTTTGCATATCCTTCTGAATTTTCTTGAGGTTGATCCATATATCGTTCTCCATACATGACTTCGTACCATTTCCAGTCAATCACTGGACCACCTGCTACCCCACAAGTAAATTCATCTTGATAATGGGTCAATAATGAAGTAGTCATAAAACCTCCATAGCTCCATCCATGTACTGCTATTCTATTTGGATCTACATAGGGTTTCTTTTTCAGAAAGTTTATTCCTTCCAATTGATCTTTCATTTCTAATTGCCCCAAATTTCTAAAAATAGCACTTTCAAATTCAAATCCTCTGTTTGCAGAACCTCTTCCATCCAACGTGTAAATGAGGTAACCCTGGTTCGCCATCCAATGCATCCACAGACTGGCTCCTCCCAACCACCTGTTGGTGACTAGCTGAGCATGAGGACCTCCATAAACATAGATCAGAACAGGGTAAGTTTTAGAAGAATCAAATTGGTTTGGAGTAATCATTCTGGAGTACAATACCTCACCATCTGTTGAGTTGATTTGGTTAAAAATGGTATGGCCAATAGCGTAGTCTGATAGAGGGTTTTCGGCTTGCTTCAGTACATTTACCTTGCCAGTTTTGATGTCAATTACTTGTGTAGTTCCCGGATTTTCTAAATTGGAAAATTGGTCTAGAAGATAACGACCATTTGGGCTTAGTTTAGTTTGATGAACGCCTGGTTTTGTAGTGATTCTTTGTAATCCAGTTCCATCTAAATGAATGGAGTATGTATGTAGTTCTCTTGGGTCTTCACCCGTGCCCTGAAAATATATGGTATTTTCTTTAATAGCTAGTAAAGTAGTAGTTACCCATTTGTTTTTCGTGATTTGATTAAGGAGCTTCCCATCTGTATTATAGTGATATAAATTCATAAATCCATCTCGTTCACTAAACGTAACAAATTCATCATTTTTTCCTGGGATGAAGTATAATGGATATTCGGGTTCAACCCATTTATCATTTTTCTCTTCTAAGATGGTTTTAATACGTTTTCCTGTTGTTGCTTCGTATTGAGCCCACTTCATGTGATTTTGGCCTCTGTTCAGTTCAGCTATGTAGATAAATTGATCTTCTGGACACCAAGTAAGATTGGTTACATAATCGTCTTTTTTGTGAATGGTTTGGAGGTAAATAAGCGTTTTAGTCTTTACGTTGTAGACTCCCACCTTGCCGTATTCACTAGGTTGTCCAGCCATTGGATATTTAACAGATTTTAATGATCCAGGGGTTTGATTGATATTAAGTAATGGGTAATCATGCACATCGGTTTCATCTTTTTCATAAAAGGCTACCATTTCTCCATTATTACTCCAAAAAATACCATTTTTGATTCCAAATTCATTTCTATGAATGGACTGGCCTGCCACAACATTTGGGTTTACATGTTCGGTAATGGCTTCTGAAGAATCCAATGAATGAGCTAGATAAAGATTATTTTCTATGGTGTAAGCAATGTGTTTTTTTGAGGGGCTAAGGGTGGTGTTTTCAGCCTTTTTGGGATAGCTATACGTGACTTCGCCATTTTTTGTTTTGGCATAGCATTCCCCATTTTGTATATAATAAAATGACTTATCATTTTCAAAAATCAATCTTCTTATTTCCCTTAAGTTTTTATTGATCTTTAAGTCGGTATTGTATAGTTTTTTGGTCCCTTTTTTTGTAGGTTGATAAACTAAAAGAGCATCTTTGTCCTTTTTGTATAATGAGTTAGATGAAGTCCAATCTAGCCCATATAAATTGTCCGGATAAAGTCCTTTGTAATATCCAAGGACAGCATCTTGGAGTGTCAATTCTTTTTTAGTTTCTTGACTAAAAATAGATGAGGATACAAGTAGTAAAGTGAAAAATAAAAAGGTTGATCTCATGATTAAATTTTCTCAAATATATTCAATTACATTCATGTGAGGAGTAATACAATTATGTGTATCTTGTTTATCAAATTCAAAGCTCATTCAGAATTCACATTACGATATAGTTTTTGCAGGTTGGGGTGCCAGTACTTGCTTACTTCTGAAAGAAATGGAAAAACAGGGGCTGTTGAGTAATTGCCGTGTAGCAATCATAGATCCTAGCACGAAAAAAGAAAATGATAAAACATTTTGTTTTTGGGCTCATAAAGAAGATGATATTTTGTTGGATCATCAAGATTTAATCAGTCATCACTGGACTCATATCCAAATCAACAACAATAAAAAATCGCCCATAAGTCCCCTACAATATTATCACATTAATAGCTTAGATTTATATGATGTTACACGTGCTACTGTAGAAAAATATAATATAGAGATAGTGGCTGGAAAAGTGGAAAAAATTGTCAAGCAAGATACCTACCAAATTTCCACTGAGAAACAGCAAATTAGCAGTGATTGGATATTTGATAGTAGACCACCAGACTTTAATACAATCAAGAATAATCCATATTACATTTCACAGTCTTTTTATGGGCTAAAAATTGAGTTAACATCTTCTCAATTTGATCGTGAAGTGTATCACATGATGGATTTTAGGGTCGCACAACAAAAATCAACACAGTTCATTTATATCCTTCCATATGATCAACATACTGGTTTAGTAGAGTTGACTCGTTTTGGGAAGTTACTGATTCAAAAAGAGGAAGCAATAAAAATATTGGATGAATATATCCTTCAGCAATATGGGGAGTATACTGTACTTGATGACGAACAAGGAGTAATTCCCATGAGTTCTTTATTGCCTAAAAAAAGTAAAAAAGATAAATGGGTCAATATCGGTACACGGGGCGGTAGTGTAAAACCAAGTACGGGATATGCATTTAAAAATATGCATAAACATGCTAAGCAAATATGTGCCAATGGAAAGTTGAATAACGTATCCTTTAAAGCCAATCCTCGTTTTTTATTTTATGATCAATTATTACTTATTATTTTAACCCTTTGGCCCTTAAAGGGTAAACCCATATTCGAACGTTTATTTAAAGTACGATCTCCTGATTTCGTGTTAAAATTTTTGGATGAAAAATCCTCCTTTGGAGAAGATTTATCCATGTTCACTCAACTTCAAATTGGTTCATTTTTAAAGGCAACTGCAGTATGGCTTTTTTGGAAGATGAAATGGATTTTACCTATTTTGTTCATGTGGCTTTATGCAATAATTGGTCATGATCATTTTGAGATTAACCAAGTATTTTTCAGTTCATTTGATGTGTATATTTTGGTTTCAGGCTTATTACTTGTAGGTATTCCGCATGGGGCATTAGATCACCTTACAGAAGGGTTGTTTGCGGAGAAAAAAGTAACAATTAAGTTTATCATTTCTTATTTAGGATTAATGCTTCCCATATTTTTAGTGTGGTATGTTGTTCCACCAGTAGGTTTGCTGATATTTCTACTTTATTCAGCATGGCATTTCGGTCAAACAGATGTTAATAATTGGGGATTTTCAAGCCCTTTATTGGCCTTTGGTTGGGGGGTGTCGCTCCTTGCTTTTTTATTTGGAACACACTTCAATGAATTCAATTACATCTTATCCCTCATAGGTGTTCACCCACTTCCGATAGGTAATGGCATTGATTTTTGGTCATATGCATTGATGCTTTGGCCAATGGTAGTTGCTTTGGTATATAAAAAATGGAATTGGCTTGGTTTGATTGCTTTTTTAATACTTGCTCAAAACTTAGGACTACTGGTCTCGTTTGGCCTTTATTTTATCTTTCATCACAGTCTTACAGGCTGGTATAATTTAAAAACTAATTTAAAGTGGTCACACCTGAAAATGTACGTACAAGCCTTACCCTTCAATTTAGGTGCTATCTTATTATACTGGTTACTTTTTGTTAAACTTGAAAACGGATTAGAAGTGAATGCAGCACTTTTCCTAGTTTTTCTATCTTGCGTAAGCTTTCCTCACGTCATTTGCATGAGTAAGTTCTATCAAAAAAATAACTTAGGTGTAGCGTAAATCGATGCTAAACTTGTGAGGAAATTTAGCTACAATTTCTTTGTAAAAGTCCATAATCTTTTTCATATCTCCAGCCATGTTTTCGGTTGGGAAAATAACTTTGCCCACACCCGCAATTTTATTTTTATAATCAAGATAAGCTAAGCAAATGGGCACATTGGCTTTCTTGGCTACGTGATAAAATCCACTTTTCCATTCTTTTCTTAACGACCTTGTCCCTTCAGGCGTTATGGCCATGACAAACTTCTCTTTTAAGCTAAAAAAACGGGCCATAGTTTCTACGTTGCTGATTCCTTTTTGAGAGTTCCCTTTTGTGTCAATGGGTATACCTCCAATGGGTTTAATAATGAGGTTAAATGGAAAACGAAACCACTGTTTTTTGATAGCAAATTTGTAAGGAATCTTCAACGCTTTAAAAGATAACACCGAAAAAAGAAAATCCCAGTTACTTGTGTGAGGTGCACCAATTAGTACGCACCTGTCATATTCCTTCGGAATTTCAGGATTAATCTTCCAACCAAATAGCCTTAAAATGAATTTATACATCGTTAGTTGTATTAAATCAAAAATAGACAAAATTATGGACTAGCCATTTCCATTAAGGTGGCACAAATAATAGCTCCATAGGTGCCTAATGCATAACCTAAAACAGCTAATAACACGCCTACAGGTGCAAGGCTAGGATGAAAAGCAGATGCCACTACTGGAGCTGAAGCAGCACCTCCTACATTAGCTTTACTACCTACCGCTAAAAAGAAAAAAGGAGCTTTAATTAACTTAGCTACAGCAAACAAAAGTCCTACGTGAAAAGCCATCCAAATTAAGCCCACTACAATCAGTAATGGTTCTTCTAACGCTTTAGTTATATCCATCTTCATTCCTATGATAGCTACCAATAAATAGATAAAAACACTTCCAATTTTGGAAGCACCAGCTCCTTCCAATGACCTGAGTTTAGAAAAGGATAAGGACAAGCCAAATGTTGTCGCAATAACTACGACCCAAAAGAAATGACTGGTAAGTACAGTATCAGCAAAGTAGGGGATAACATCACCTATTTTCACTAAATAATTGCCTAGGAAGTGTGATAATCCCACACCTCCTAAAGCTATGGCGGCAATTTTAATAAGGTCTTGGAAAGTGGTGTTTTTCTCTACCGTACTGCTATAGTTTTCCATTTTGTCTTTCAAATTATCAATAGCACTGGAATCGGCTTTTAGCCATCGATCAATTTTAGCTGACTTTCCTGCTCCCAACAAAATTAAAGCCATCCAAATATTAGCCACTACAATATCTACGGTGATCATAGCTCCATATTTTGACGGGTTATATTGGTACAGCTCCAACATGGCTGTTTGGTTGGCACCTCCACCAATCCAACTTCCTGCTAGGGTGGCTAGTCCTCTCCATGCTGCATCAAAGTCCAAACCTCCTACTGTTTCTGGTGAAAAAAGAGCCGTAATGAGAATAGCAATCGGTCCACCAATTATAATGCCCACGGTGGCCGTAAAAAACATGATCAATGCTTTGGGACCAAGCCGAACAATACCTTTTAAATCCGTGCTGAGAGTCATTAAAATTAATGAAGCGGGTAAAAAATAATTTTTAGCCACCGGCCATAGTCCCGACACTTTTGGAGATATCACACCAAAAGTACTCAGCAAAGAGGGAAGTAGATAGCACAATAAAAGGGCAGGTACAAATTTGTAAAAGCCTTTAAGTGACTTGAGATTAGCGGTGTAAAATATAAGGGCTAGGCAAGAAACCAACAAACCAAGTACAACCGCATCATCGGTGATAAGTGGCATTTCTAGCTCTTTTAATTCTGAATCGCTCATATTATTTGGAAAGGTAGAATTATTTTTGACGATAAGCGTCTCTTAACTTTTTAAGTTCTTCTCGCCAATTGTCAATTTGTTTTTTGTTTTGGTCAATTTGCTGTTGAAATTGATCCAACATACTACTTCCTTTACTAGCTGAGAAAAAGTTGAGGTTGTTCTCTAGTTGAGAAGTTTCTTTTAACGTTTTATCAATTAATTTACTGATACGACTTTTCTCTTGCATAAAAGCTTTATCAGGATCTGAAGAATTGTGAAGTAAAGAAGATTTAATCGCTTTTTGAATTTGGTGACGTTGCTCGTCAGAGAATTTGTTTTTCTCCATGGTGTTTTTAACAGCGGTTTCAAAGTTTTTCATAATAGATGAAGTATCTTTTTTGGGGACACCACCTATTTTTTGGAATGCATTGATAAACGAGGTAAGCCCCTCAAAATTCACCTCTTTTTTGTCATTAAATGTCTTAATGAGTTCATTTTTAAGAGTTAAATTCTTTTTCTCCTCTTCGAATAGCGCATTTTTAGCTGCATTTTTTTGATCAAAAAAAGCATCACATTGTTGTCTGAATTTTTTCCATAATTTTTGCTCTGCGAATCGACCGGCATGACCAATCTTTTTCCATTCAACTTGCAATTGCTTAATGAGTTGCGGATTGTTGTTCTCTGCGATATTTTCTACAAACCCTTTGGCTTTATCAATGATAGCTTGCTTGGCATCTGCATTGGCTTTCCACTTTTTCTTCTCTGTATTTAAAAATGAATTGCGCTTCTCAAAGAAGACATCAAAATGGGAACGAAACTCATTCCAGACGTCATCGCTGATGTTCTTAGCTACAGGGCCAGCTTTTTTCCATTCTTCTTGTAGATTTTTAAATTGTTGTGTTTTGGATTCCCACGATTTGGCATCTGTGGGTAGAATAGTTCCTAATTCTTTGGCCTTTTCAATCAGTACTTTCTTTTTTTCTAAGTTTTCTTTAAGGTTGGATTTGAGTTGTACGTAGTAATCATTAATCCTATGCTGAATGGTATGTACTTCTTCCCAGTATTCTTTTTTAATGTTTTCCCAATGTTCTTTAAAAGTAGGGCCAATTTCTTCCCATTTGTTTTGCAACACGTTCAACTCAATACGTAGTTTGCCAATATCTTTAAGGCTGCTTAGTGCCTTTAACTCATGAATTACTTGATTTTTTAGGGAATAATTACGTTTAAGGTCATTTTCTTTTAACTCTTTGTAGATATTAAAGTGGTAATTAAAAGCTTCATTAAGTCGGCTGTATTCTTTTTGAATTTTCTGTTGAAATTTTTCGGGAATGTCACCAATATTTTTCCATTTTTCACGAATTCCTTTAATGCCATTAGCCAGTTCTGCTAATTTTTCTTTGTCGTTAATGAGTGACTCAAAATCTTTTAGTAGGGTTTCTTTTAATTTTAGGTTCGTTTTTTCTTCTTTTTCCTTTTCAGCGGCTTTTCTAGATTCATTTTTTTCAAAAGATGCTATGGCTTTTAGAATGGCAACATTCAACTCACCCTCAGATGGATGGACTGCCTCTTCTTTTTCATCAAGCTTTTCGTAGGCATCTACTTCCTGATCATACACGGCTTTAAAAATGCCAATTTGATGTTGTGCTTCTTTAATAGCAAGGTCATTTTCTGCTCCAATGAAATTTTGGATATTTTTCAGTAAATCTGCTTTATTGACTTCCATCCCTTAAAATTTGGGCTCAAATGTAGAAAAATTCCCATATAACACCCAAATAAGCAGTTTTAATTTCCTTCAAATTGCTTTAGGGAGCGATAATCAATTTTATTCATTTTTAGTTTCTTTCTAACTCTATAGAAATTGGTTTCAATGGTTCGTTTAGATACATTCATGGAATCTGCTAATTCGTCAGGATCTAATCTTAGGTAATCAATAAAGGCATATTTTTTTTCATGTTCTGTGAGAAAAAAGTAATTATCTATAGTTCGAATAATTTGCCTGTATTTGAACTGAAATTTCGCTTTTATAAAATTCCAGTTAACCGAAAAATAGTCCATCTCTTCTTGGGTAATGTGTTGTACTTTTTTAATAAGTATTTTCTTTTCTTTTTTGTATCGATACTGCCAATTAATGTAGGTAAATAGAATAAGAGTAAGGATTAACCCTATGTTCAAATAAAGAAATAGGGTTAATGAATTAGCACTCTGAGCTAATAAATTGGTAAAATGGATATTATACATGTTGAGGAAGGAAATAGTAGATACCACAGCAATAATCATGGAAGTCCATATCCACACACCCAACGTTCTAAATATGATATTCGCTATAAACGGAATACAAATAAGCCAAGGTAATACCGGCGAAGCTATTCCTCCACTAAAAAGAACCAATCCAAC
>JAYYEV010000033.1:0-2455 GCA_036159515.1 Bacteroidota bacterium
CGATTAAAGAAAAACATCACTTTCAAATTTCAAATATCATTGATTTTACTCAAGGGGAAAAGGAGGATTTATTTCTTGAAGGGACGGGAAGTATGATTTTAGATCGGGTAAATGGTTTCATCTATGCCTCAATTTCTAAAAGAACCTCTGAAAAGCTTTTACTGGAATATGCGAAGAAAATTAATTATGAAGTAATTAGTTTTAAAAGCTACCATAGCTCATTACAACAAAGTCCTTTAATTTACCATACGAATGTTATGATGTGTTTGGCTAGCTCATTTGCTGTCATTTGTCTTGAATCTATCCTAGATCAAAGTGAAAGACAAAAGGTAACAGATAAACTAAAAGAAACAGAGAAGGCAATCATTGATATTACATTTGATCAAATGAATAATTTTGCTGGAAACATGTTAGAAGTTCAAAATTCAATTGGAGATCAATTTTTAGTTATGTCATCCACGGCATATCATTCTCTGAATAAAAATCAAATAAATCAAATTGAGCAATATGTACAGATTTTACATTCACCTATTGATACCATAGAAACATTGGGTGGGGGTAGTGCAAGATGTATGAGGGCTGAAATATTCTTACCTAACCAAGGTTAGTTTTTTTAATTGTTCTATTAAGGAAAAAATATCCAATCATTATAGATAAAACGTAGAATAAGAATTGTGCTCCAGTCACAAAATAAAGCGTTATCCATTTATCGTTTACTAAGAAATGCGTGGTTAATAGGCTTATTAAGATTAGTACTAAATGAAAAATATCAAAAAAGAAAATTTCCTTTTGTTTTTCAAGACGAATAAAGATGAATGAAAGGGATGATGCAATAAACATCATTGCCATCCATGGACTAATGATCTTAATGATTTCCATTAAGTTTTTCCATTCATTACCTAGAATGAAGGTTACCCAATCATTGGGAATAATCCATAAGATGAATATTCCCAATACACTAACAGTTAGTAACCTTTTAACCCAGTAGGTATGTATTTTTTTAATACTAGAAATATTCTCCATTTTTGAAATTTCATTATAGTAAACTTGGGCAAATGAAGATGAAAATAGCATGATTACAAGTCCTAAATACTGTAGTGATGCTGCTGTTAGTCCTGTGAATATGTCTCCATAAAATCTCGTAAAGAGGATAAGAATAATTAGGTTAATAGAGTTTCCTAGAAAAATACCAGGCGTGGTAAACCATATGAACTTTTGATGTTTTTGGATAAGCTTTTTTTCTAATAATTTATCTCGTTTAATCCATTTTGATTTTTTGTAAAAAGAGATAGAATATTGGACCAAACCACTTATTAGTCCTAAAAATCGTCCTACGATTAACCCAATAAATGACCATCCTAAAAACCCACCTGATAGCTGGAAAAAACTGGCTGTAGAACTTTGAATCACTTTTGATTTGCTTATGGTTATATATGAGCTGTCTCTTGTAAACCAGGATTGAGCAACTTGTATTATTCCGTTAACGAAAATAGCGAAAGGCATAATGATAATAAGGCTATACTGATGATTGAAAACTTCCATTTCATTTAGGAAGTAGCTAGTAAAAATAACACCTCCAATTATGGAGACTAGTACACAAATTTTGATACATACCTTCAATAAAGTAATGGCATTATGATCTACTCTTTCTAATACTAAACCGCTCTCCAGTCTGAGTGCACCCACGCTGCTAAAAACGACTGTAAATTCAAAAAAGAGCCTAAATGGAGCATAATCTTCAGGGGTGTAAAAAAATCGCTGTAGAATAATGAGTGCAGCGAATGAAATTAGTTGTGCAAAAAAAGAACCCGTAAAAAGAGTGGTTACGTGTACCAAAAATGATTTTGATTCTTTTTTTTTCATTTTTCTAAAATAAGATCTTATACTTTATAATGCTAACAAATTGTTTTTGTTGTGATTGCACTAAATTTTAATTCTTATTTCAAAAAAGTAAATACGCTAAGAATTTTAGCTTAAGCTATTTGAAATCTTTCAGGAATTACTTTTAAAGTACTCCCAATACCATGATATAGCTTCGTCCATACCGGTGTGTACATTATGTGAAGCTTTGTAATTCAATAACCTTTCTATTTTATGGACGGATGCTAATGAGTGTTTAATATCTCCAATCCTTTCTGGACCAAATTGAATGGGAATGTTTTCAATTTCAGCGTCAAAATTGGACAATAATTTTCTAATATGTTTCACTAAATCTATGAGAATAGATTGTTCTCCGCAAGCTACATTATAGACTTGATTTATAGCATCAAGATGGGTAGTTGTTGCCGCTAAAATATTAGCTTGCAAAACATTGTCTATGTAAGTAAAATCTCTGCTTTGAGATCCATCACCATGTATAATGGGAGACTCATGATTTAAAAAAGCCTTTATGAACTTTGGAATAGCTGCTGCATATGCTCCGTTAGGGTCTTGTTTGCGGCCAAAAACATTAAAA
>JAYYEV010000034.1:0-15219 GCA_036159515.1 Bacteroidota bacterium
TGAACTATTTTCCCTTCCATATTATAAATAGTTTTGATTTTAGCTTGATTTACGCCTAACCAATCATTCAAAATACCTACGCTGCCAGCAATTGCGTGCCATGTTACTAACTCAGTTGTTGTTCCATTAGTGATTTCCATGGTCCAGTATCCTTCACCCGAAGTATTGTTAGGATATACATGACCATTTAAGTAATAACTTTGACCATTTGTAATACTTATTGTTCCGTTTGTAACTCCAATAGGGTAACAATTAGGAAAACAATTAGAAAATTCCCAAGTTGATGGCATGGAGTCAGCAATTATAGTCCAAGTTAGCGTTTCTGTGGATAAGGCATCCAAATAAGTATTGTCATTAAAATCTTGAACATTGGGCGAACCATTTAGCATAACTGAATTAGATTGCACAGTAAAACTCTGTGCCCAGTTATTTAGGCTGAAAATGATTAAAAGAAAAAATGATATTATTGATTTCACAATTTAAAATTACAAAATTCCAACTTAAGTTATTATTTGTTTAAAAAAAATCAAAAATTAAAGAAAAGATCGCCATCGAAATCATAGTAAAATTTTCAATTATAGTAACGGTGGACATGGGTAAATTAAACACAGTTCCCAGACAAGCACATTGAATTTGCTTTTTACTTAAAACAGCTTTTATTACGCCTATTGTGCTGGCACTTAAAATTAGAATACAGATGATATTGGTAATGGCTGACTGTAATGCCAATAGATAAGCTACTCCTAGACCCAGTTCAATAAAGGGATAGATTTTACCATATCCTTTCCACTTTTTTGCAATAATGTCGTAAGTCGCGAAGCTGTTTGAAAAGCCGTTTAAATCTAAAAATTTAAAAAACGAAAATGCAATGAAAAATCCCCCCATAAAATTGGTCATCCAGTTCATCAAATGAAAAGAGGTTTTGAAGCTTGAAAGTAAACTAACAAGTAGAACAAAACCTATAACTAATAGAAGAGGTTTGTAGGTGCTTAGTTTACTTTTTTTGGTATTGGTTTGATCTTGTAATTCCAGAACCTCATATTCTCCTACATTTTTAAGAATCGATTTTATTTCTTGAAGTTGCAATAAATCGGTCATATTCAGCTTTACTCTTGACTTTTCTAAGTTCACATCAGCCTCTGAAATGTAGTCGTGGCTGACCAATGCTTGGTGTACTTTATTCACACATCCCATACAGTGCATTCCGTTAATTTGATACGTTTTTAATATCATGAAGGATAGGATTTAATCACACTTTTTCGCCCAATCTGCATAGTAATGAAATCAATATCTCTTCTAACTCCTCTTGCCGGTGAGTATTCTCTTCCATAAAAGATAATTTGAAGGTGCAACTTATTCCATAAATTTTCAGGAAATAATCGCTTGGCATCTTTTTCGGTTTGAACTACATTTTTACCATTACTAAATCCCCATCTATACATAAGCCTATGAATATGGGTATCAACTGGGAATGCAGGAACACCAAATGCTTGACTCATGACTACAGATGCGGTTTTATGTCCAACACCTGGCAATTCTTCAAGTGCATCTAAGTCTGCTGGTACTTTACCATCATATTGGTTAATCAACATTCCAGAAAGGGTGTAGATAGCTTGTGACTTTCGAGGTGATAATCCACAAGGTCTAATGATACTCTTGATTTGGTCTATGTCTAATTTCACCATATCAAATGGATTATCCGCTTTTTCAAATAGGAATGGAGTAACTTTATTAACACGCTCGTCTGTACATTGTGCGGACAGTAAAACAGCTATAAGTAGAGTGTAGGGATCCTTGTGGTCTAGTGGGACTGGTGTCTCTGGATAGAGTTTTTCTAGTTGTTGAATAACATATTCTACTTTCTCACTTTTCGTCATTATATTCTTTCCAAAGCATTTGTCCTTATCCAGCCTTTCTTTTCATTGAATGAAATTTCAATCCAGTCATTAATTTCTGCAGTCACTTTTGCTTTTGAACCTTCGTGTAATAAAAATGCTGTAGATGCATTTTCTGAAGGCTCTGTTCTTACTTTAATGGAATTTTTGATCACAATACCGTATTTAGTTTCATTTATTTTAGACTTACTAATAGAAGATAGAAGTACCGTAATTCCAAACAAAATAAAAACGATAACTGCAGAGTAAAAGTTTATTTTCTTCCATTTTGAGTCCATACTTAATTTGAAAAGAGCAAATAAAATACAAACGAGTGCCAATAGGAAAACAGAAGAATATGCCCAGTAATTTGGAGATTTTCCAAGAAAACTAAATATTAATTCATTAAGTAAAACTGATTTTTTAATGGGGTTTTTGTCTTTAATTAGTTTATTGCAGTATTGTAAATTATAGCTTAAATCAGGATCTCCAGGAGCTAATTTTATTCCCTTTTCATAATATAAAATGGCTTGAGGAATGCTATCTAATTTGAAAAATGTGTTACCTAGATTCAAGTATAATTCTTGGCTAATCATTTTAGATTGCAGTACTATTTTATAGGCTGTTAATGCACTGTCAAAATGTTGTGATGCATAATAGGAATTCCCTTTTTCAAATTGATTATATGCGTCATGGTTACCCTTACATATATAGGAGAAAAGTATCAAGAAAATTAAAAAATTCCTTTTAAGCATTATCTTTTAAATTTTGTATGAGTTCCTTTGTTTTAGACAAACAAATGTCAGCGTCGTCAGCGGAAAGAGGACTGTATTGAGCCATTTCGCATTTGGTTAGTATTTCATCTATTGAACGAATTAAATCAGCGTTTACTTTATTTTTTTCTAGAACTTGATAAATAGAATTTCGATTTAATTCAGCCATGTCAATGCTATATTTTTTTGAAATAAATGAAATCCAAAGACTATAAATTTCCTTATAAAATTGGTCTAGACTGTTGCTGCGAAAATTTACTTCAGCTTTTGATAAATGAATTTGAGTTTGTTTGTTTATCTGTTTTAATAATGTTTTTTCTGAGTTTGAGAATTTATCTTTGTTGGAGAAAAAGACTAAGAACAATAGTAAAATCAGAGGAGAAGAAGCAAGTAGCCCCCAATAATAAGCAGTTCCAAATATGGGGCTGCTAAAATCAAATAGTTCAGTTTTTGTTTTTATATGTCTGATGTTATCATTTATTGTAACTACTTCATCTTGTTGAGTTTTTTCAAAATTAATAGTGTTTGAAGCAGAAGATTTATCTGATTTTTTCACTGTGATAATGGTTTCAGGATGATTCAACGTTTTGTAGTTTCCGCTATTCAAATCAAAATAAGAAAACGATATAGCCGGAATTTCATATTCACCATGAAAGCGAGGAATCACTAGTTGATGGAGTTTCTTCTTTCCATAGATCCCATTTTCGCTGACTTTTATATTAGATTGATTTTCTTCAGGATATTTTTCCAAATCCTGAGGTAAGGATAGTGCTGGCAGATCCAATTGTTTTAAATTCCCATTTCCAGATATTTCAATATGAATATCTAATGGATCGTCTACTTTAAGTAGGGTTTTCTTTACATCCACATTCAACTTATAATTCCTACCAATTTGCCCTGTAAACGAAATAGGTGGGTTAGGAGGTAGTGCTTTCACCTTTAGTAGAAGCGAATTGCTTTTAAGTGTTTTTTGCTTACCCCGATTAAAAAAGTCCCGGTTTACAACTGTCTTTACCTCAAAAGGTAAAATGCTTACATTCCCTGGTTTTTGTGGTGAAACTATTTCTTTTTTTAACGTAAATACCCGGTATTGTATCCCGTTAATTACTTCTACTTTTTCTTTCCATTGGTTGTTTTTGGGTTCTATCAGTTCTGTCCAAACATCATTGCTCATGGGTAATTCGTAATCTGTGATTTCAAGATTTCTAATATGATAAGTGGAAGCATAGATTTTATACTCAAGTAATATGTTCTCACCTACATACAGTTTGCTTTTAGGAGAACTTATTTTAGCAAAAAATTTGGTGTTATTTTCAGCTGGTTTAGTTGCCGTAATTTGATTTCCTTGCTTAGGACTATTGTTTTTTCCTTTGCTTACTGAAATGGTAATGGGTTTAGTCTGGTATATTTCATTTTCATAGTTGACTTGTATCGATTCTATGACAATATCTCCCTCTTTTTTAGGAGATAAAATAAAGGAATAAGAAAATTCTTTTACCTGCTCAAATTTACCGTTGATAATGGTAGTTTGGCTGGAAGAACTGGTAAAAGGTCCTTGACGTATCACAAAGTTCTCAAAACTTAAATTTGTTAATCTTACTCTTTCATTCGATTTAATAGTAAACTTAACGTACTCATCTACCGTTATTTTATTTTGGTTCACAAATGCTTCGATGTTAAACTGTCCTAAACAAGGTAAGCTACAAAATATGGATATGTACAATAAAAAGGATTTCATCACCAATCTTTAGTTTTACTTTTTTTCTTTTTATCTCCTTTATTTCTATTCACTTTCATTAAGATCTTTTCTTCATCTCCATTTATTGCATCTAGGTTTTTCAATGCTTGCTGTTTACTCTGGGCTTGTTTTTCTTTTTGCTGTTGTTCTTTGTTTTGCTGGTCCTTGTTTTGTTGATCCTTGTTTTGCTGATTCTTGTTTTGCTGTTCTGTGTTTTGCTGGTCCTTGTTTTGTTGATCCTTGTTTTGCTGGTCCTTGTTTTGTTGATCCTTGTTTTGCTGATCTTGGTTTTGGCTTTGTTGTAATAATTTCATAGCATAAGATAAATTATATCTTGCATCTTCATCTGTAGGATTATTTCTCAACGATTTTTTATAATTATCTACCGCGTTTGTTAAAAGATCTGAGTTAGGGGGTTGTCCACTATTTTCTTGCGTGGATTTAGCATATTCCGTAAGATAGGAGTTTCCAATATTATAATATGCTTTACTTTTTTCTTCTTTGGTAATGTTGGATTGTATGTACTGATTGAAATTATTTCTTGATGATTCAAAATCTCCACTCATAAAAAAAGAGTTGCCATTGTTAAATGCCGCCTTTAGGTTTGATGTGTCATTCTTAAATGATTGACTATACAGTTCATTTGATTGTAAAAATTCTCCTGAGTTGTAGGCTTCATTTCCTTCTTTCATCCTCAATTTACTCATCATGTCCTGAGCAAATGCTTGAGTTAAGCTAATAGATATGAAAAATATAAGCGAGATACCTTTTGTCATGATTCAAAAATTTTAAATTGATCATCTATTCTTCCTCTTTTTTCTAAAATTATAAACTCTAAGAACAGTAAAATAAAAGCAGGAATTAAAAACCATTGGAACTGATCATCATATGTGGAGTACTTTTCTTTCTTAAGGGTGGTCCTCTCAATCGCATTAAAACGATCTAAGATGCCTCTTAAATCTAAATTTAGTCCTTTAGCTCTAGTGTAAGTGCCATTGCCAGCTTGTGCAATTTGAACTAAGTTTTCTTCATTAAGCTTGGTCAAAACAGTACTGTTTTCTTCATCTTTTTTATTACCCACTTTTTTTCCTCTTTTGTAAACCGGAATAGGAACACCTTTATCTGTACCCATACCTACTGTGCAAATCACTACATTTTGATTACTAGCCTCATTAGCTGCATTAATGGCCATTTCTTCATGATCTTCACCATCGGACATAATTAAAATGGCTTTATTGGTGTTTTTTTCAAAATTGAAGGAACTCATACATAAATCTATTGCATTTCCAATATCTGTACCTTGAGATGAAATCATATCTGTTCCAATACTTTTTAAAAATAATTGAGCCACGTGGTAATCCGGAGTAAGAGGTAATTGTTTATAGGCTTCACCTGCAAAAACAACAATTCCCACATGATCACCTCTTAATTCGTTAAGTAACTTTCCAACGGATAGTTTTGCTATATCTAATCGGCTGTAATCTTGGATTATATCCTCTGCCATCATACTCCTACTAATATCTAATGCAATCATGATATCAATTCCTTTTGACTCAACGGTCTTTTCATTTTCACCATATTGAGGATTTGCAGCTGCTATGACAAGTAATCCGAATGCGGTTCGGAACAATAAAAATTTTACCGATGATCTGAAGTTAGAAAATCCATTAAAAACATGATGTATAGTTTGGAAGCTAGAAAATTTTTGAATTGCTCTGTTTTTCCATGATCTATTTACAATCCAGACTACATTGATAAATAATATTATAATAAGCAACCACAGTCTATCTGGGTGCTCAAACCTAAACTCTACTACATTAGATATCAAGTACTGATAACTTACAAAACATATACTCCAAAAAAGAATCTCTAAAACAAGCAAAGACACCACTGCATTAGAAATGGGTAGGTTGTATTTATGTTTTAATTTACTCACGAAATACTTTTAAAAATCAGTTTACTTGCCAAAAATTCCAGTAAAAGAAGCCCCAATGCAGCCAATATAAATAAGTCTGCTTTCTCAGGTAAATCTACATCGTATTCAATGGTCTTTATTTTTGCTTTTTCCATTTCATTAATTTCTTTGTATACCTCTTTTAATTTTTGGTTATCTGTGGCTCTGAAGTATTGTCCGCCTGTTTCTTTAGCAATTGTTTTAAGCGTTTCTTCATCAATTTCAACCTCTACGTAATCATATATATAACGACCGCTAAATGGATCAATGGCTACGGGTGTTTTGGCTTGACCATTTGTTCCTACTCCAATGGTATAAACTCTTATACCAAAATCTTTAGCCATCTCTGCCGCATTTAGAGGATGTATTTTCCCATGCGTATTTACACCATCTGTAAGTAGTATAATGACTTTACTTGGAGCATTACTTTCTCTTAGCCGGTTAATGGCAGTGGCTAACCCCATTCCAATAGCCGTACCTTGTTCAACAACACCTTGTTCAGATGATTCTATAAGTTCTATCATAATGTCTCTGTCCGAAGTTAAGGGACATTGCGTGTAGGCTTCTCCTTCAAAAATAACTAAACCTACTCTGTCATTTTTTCGATCCTTAACAAAATCAATGGCTAATTCTTTAGAAGCTTTAAATCGATTTGGCGAAAAATCTTGAGCAAGCATACTGCCAGATGCATCCATGGAAATTACAATATCTATTCCTTCCTTGTATAGTTCTGTTTCCGTATGTGCATTCATGCTAATTTGTGGACGAGCCATTCCAATAATTAACAAGGAAAGAGCTACTAATTTAACTCCAAATTTCACATGATTTATGTAACTCAAATATCCATTACCTAATCCGCTGAATAAGGATAAGGATGAAATTTGAAGTGACTCTCTGTTTTTGATTTTTAGTAATGCATACAGTAAGATAGCTACAGGGACTAAAATTAAAGCCCATAAGAAAATAGAATCGTTAAATTGATATGTAGAAATCCAATTATTCAACATGCTCATTTTCTGCTTCTTTAATATCTAAACGTTCGTTTTCAATGAATTTTATTGCCATTTCAATAGCATGTATGTTGTCTTTTTCAAGTGGATTTATTTTCGCAAATTTAACTCCATCTGAAAGGGTGAAAAAGGTACTCAACTCTTTTAGATATGTATTATCAATAGAAACCCATTTCAAACTTTCAAGGATTTCATTACTTGTTTTTTCAAATGTTGGTATTTGGTAACGGTGTGCTACAAATGACCAAATTACTTCTGATATTTCACTGTAATATGCTTTGAAATGACCATTTTCCCATAGTTTCTTTTTCTTTAAGGATTGCAGCCTTTCTAGTAACTGTACTTCTAAAGGAATTTGAGGTTGAATATCTACTTGTTCTGATTTTACATTCCATTTTTTTATCACATAATAGGTGACTATTAACAAAGCTGCACATAGGACAATCCACCATCCAAACTTTTTTAAATAGTATATAAAATATTCAAAGAAACTGATGTTCACTTCGAATATGGGTTTGATATTTTTAATTTTATTTTCTTCTGTTTGAACTAACTGAATGGTGAATGGTAGTGCATTGGAGTACAAGGTAGTAGAATCCAAAAACGCCAAACATGGTGGAAATTCGAATTTACCAGTGTCAAAATTTGCTATAGTTAATTCTTGGCTGTAATTAGTTACATAATCATTTTCATCTGTTAGGGTGGTGGTTTTTGAAATTTCGGAGGCATTCCATAATTCCCAGTTGTTTCCCAAAGAATCACTATTTCCTGAAAGTTGGAAATAGACAGAGTCAATCCTTTGATCTGAGGGCACCTCAAGATTTAAAAATAATGGAATGGGCTCTCCTACATTATACCTGTTTTTTTCTGAACTAACAGTGAAGGAAGAACTTTGTGAAACAACTACGTAAGGAATGAATAACGATATGTAAATTAATATTCTCAACGTTTTTTAAATAAATTCATTAGCTGTTTAATGTATCCATCTTGAATGTTAAGATTGACATGGTCTACTTTTGCTTTTTTAAATATTTGTGAAGTGTTATGTTCTATGGCTAATGCGTTTTGATAATATTGTTCTCTCACTCTTTTGCTACTGGTGTTAATCCATTTCTCTTTTCCAGTTTCACTATCTCTAAACAAGCTTAATCCTACATCTGTCATTGATCTTTCTCTGTGGTCAACTACGCGTAAGGCTATTAAATCATGTTTTTTAGAGGTGATTTTTAAAGCATCTTCAAAATCTTTATTGATGAAGTCAGAAATTAAAAAAGCTATGGATCTCTTTTTGATGAGGTTATTGAAGTTTTGTAATACTCCTCCAATGTTTGTGTGGTTTGAGCTCGGTTTAAATTCAATTAATTCTCTTATAATTCTTAGTATGTGTTTTCTTCCTTTTTTCGGTGGAATAAATAACTCAATTTGATCAGAGAAGAGATTAGCTCCAATTTTGTCGTTGTTTGGGGTTGCTGAAAATGCTAAAACGGCTCCAACCTCTGCTATAAATTCTCTTTTTGACACTTCCCCAGTGCCAAACATTTCTGATGCAGAAATATCAACCATCAACATCACGGTGAGTTCTCTTTCTTCTTCAAAAACTTTTACATAGGGATCATTGAACCTTGCAGTAACATTCCAATCAATGGTTCTAATTTCATCTCCTGGTATGTAATTTCTAACTTCAGAAAATGCCATACCTCTACCTTTAAATGCAGAGTGGTATTCACCAGAGAAAACTTGTTTAGAGAGTCCTCTGGTCTTAATTTCAATTTTTCGGACTTTTTTTAATAACTCGCTAGTTTCCAAATCGAATTTTTAAGGTACTTCTACCGTGTTCAGTATAGTTGTGATCACATCTTCTGTACTCACATTTTCTGCCTCAGCTTCATAGGATAAGCCAATTCGGTGTCTAAGGACGTCTTTACAAACAGCTCTTACATCTTCAGGGATTACGTATCCTCTTTTCTTTAAAAATGCATAAGCTTTTGCCGCATTTGCTAGTGATATACTGGCTCTTGGAGAGCCTCCAAATGCGATGTAGTGTTTTACTTTTTCTAATTGATAATATTCCGGTTCTCTAGTGGCATATACAATATCTACAATATATTTTTCAATTTTTTCATCCATGTAAATCTTCTTGACTACTTCTCTTGCACGAATAATTTGTTTGGGGTCTACTACCTTATTTGGCTTTTCAAATCCGGTTGATGATACATTTGCTCTTACGATTAATCTTTCTTCTTCTCTTTTGGGATAGGGGAGTACTACTTTTAACATAAATCGATCTACTTGCGCCTCAGGCAAAGGGTAAGTCCCTTCTTGTTCTATGGGATTTTGAGTAGCCATTACTAAAAATGGTTCAGGCAATTTATAAGTTTGGTCGCCTATCGTTATTTGTCTTTCTTGCATGGCCTCGAGTAGAGCACTTTGAACTTTTGCTGGGGCTCGGTTAATTTCATCTGCAAGAATAAAATTTGAAAATAAGGGGCCTTTTTTGGAAATAAATTCTTCTTTCTTTTGATTGTAAATCATAGTGCCTAATAAATCTGCAGGCAGTAGGTCAGGAGTAAATTGAACTCGTTTGAAATCCACGTTAATTACCTTAGAAAGGGTGCTTATGGCTAATGTTTTGGCTAGTCCAGGAACGCCTTCTAGTAGTATGTGGCCATTTGAAAGAAGACCAATTAAAAGGCTCTCAATCATGTGTTGTTGACCCACAATCACTTTTTTCACCTCCATGTTAATCAAATCGACAAACCCGCTCTCTTTTTGAATAAGCTCATTGATTTCTGCTATATTCACATTTTCTACAGCTGTTAGATTTTCTTTTACTTCCATAAAATTTTATTTTGTTAAAGTAAAAATCAAAAATCTTTCAATTTCTTAAACAAGACCGCTGTTAATATATGTTAACTATTTTCCTAAATTTTCCTATAAATAATAGCAATTGAAAATTACCTTTATGATATGAACACAAACGTAACACTAAAAGCATGTATTGATGCTGTTGAGCAGTTCCATAATTCATTTGGAATTACAAATGCATATTCACCTGTAAGTGAGTTAAATGAAAAAGATTTGAAACTTAGATTTGATTTAATGAAAGAGGAGAATGAAGAGTATCTACAGGCCGCAAAAGAAGGTGATATAATTGAAATTGCTGATGCCCTAGGAGATATGCTGTACATATTGTGTGGTACTATCCTAAAACATGGATTGCAATATAAGATTGCAGATGTTTTTCAGGAAATTCAAAGAAGCAATATGAGTAAACTGGATAAAAATGGAAAACCGATTTACAGAGAAGATGGAAAGGTGTTGAAATCAGATTTATACTTTAAGCCTGATATCAAAGGAATTTTAGAAGCTTAAAAACCTATTTTGTTTTTTGGTTTTATTATTTCTTCCTTCAAGTTTAGCATCTTAAGACACGCTACTGTGCATTCAATTCCTTTATTTCCATGAATTCCACCAGATCTGTCTATTGATTGCTTTTTGTTATGATCAGTAAGCACACAAAATGAAGCAGGTTTATTGTATCGCAATGAAACTTGCATTATTCCATTAGTAGCTCCTTCACACACGTAATCAAAGTGCTTGGTTTCACCTTGAATAACACATCCTACGCAGATTACACCATCCACTAATTTATTTTCAAATAGATATTGTGCACCAAGCGGTAGTTCAAAAGTCCCAGGAACATGATGAACAATGGTGTTTTCTTCTAAGATGTTATTCAATTTTAACGTTTCCTGAACACCATCTAAAAGTCGTGAAGTAATGTCATTATTCCATTCTGAAACAACAACACCTATTTTTAGTTTTTCAGGTTTAGAAAGTGAAACTAATTGTTCCTCAGAAAGATTTCTGCTTTTAGTGGCCATTATTCTGATCCTTCTTTCTCAAATTGATAGACAGGCTTACCTAGGAGTAGACTCTCCATGTATTTTTCAGCATTATTAGCCACACTTGAAAGAGGGAATTTTTGTACCACATCTCTATATAGGTTTATAGCCGTTTCATAATCTTCAAGTATTTCAAGACACAAAGCTGCTTTCATTAAATAAATGGGAGTAGTTAACTCGTTTTCTTTTCTATTGTAGGCTTTTTCATAGTTTTCCAATGCATCATTTACGGATCCAAGTTGAAGAAAAGCGTCACCTATTGCTCCATATGTTATAGTTCCAAGTAATTCATCTTCAAAATTTACTTTCTCTAGTGTTTCAATAGCTAAAGTGTACTCATTATTATTTAAGTAGCTTATTCCTAAATTATATTGGGCTAGATTTCCACCTACATAACCTTCATATTCTTCGCTTGCTCTAAGAAAACCATCATAAAGGCCAAGAGAATCTCCGTAAATAGCAGCGTTCCAGTTTTCATTGTCAAATGCCTGATTTTCCGCTCTCCAAATGGCTTCTAATGATTCAGTTTGTTTAGGATTAAATATACGATCAATGTAGATGAATTTATATCCAATAACTCCGATTAAGACAATAGCTAAAACAGCTACAACCATGTTTACTAGTTTCTTATTAGCTAGGTAAAATTCATAACTTTTTTCACCAATAATTTTTTCTAAATCAATTCTATCCGAAATAGAAGATGTAGTTCTTTCTTCTTCTGCGGAATTTTCTACACTTTTTTCAACTGCACTTTGGTCTTCATTTACTGATGTTTCTTTTTCTTCTGCCATTTTAATATTTATTGGTGTGCAAAAATAGTTTTTTTTATAAATTATACTTTCTTTTAAGTTCTATTTTTAGTGTATGTATCTTTCAGAGCTTAGTTTAGTCAATTTTAAAAACATAAAACAAGCAGATTTTAATTTTTCATCTCAAGTAAATTGTTTTTTAGGAAATAATGGCCAAGGTAAAACAAACTTGTTAGACGCTATTTACTATTTGAGTTACACTAAAAGTTTTTTTAATTCTATTGATAGTCAAAATGTGAATTTTGAGTGTGATTTTTTTGTTGTACAGGGTAAATTTTCTGATCAGGATTCCGATTTTGATTTATACTGTGGGATGAAAAAGGGAGATAAAAAGGTTTTTAGGAAAAATAAAAAGGTGTACAAAAAGCTATCTGATCACATTGGTGTATTTCCCGTAGTGATGATTACTCCATATGATATAAACTTAATTTTAGAGGG
This sequence comes from Bacteroidota bacterium, assembly GCA_036159515.1. Lineage (GTDB taxonomy): Bacteria > Bacteroidota > Bacteroidia > Flavobacteriales_D > Parvicellaceae. The sequence goes on from JAYYEV010000034.1 coordinate 12,502, forward strand.
TAGTGATACAAGAAGAAAATTTATTGATGCCTTAATTTCTCAATTTGACAACCATTATTTATCTGATTTGCTTTCTTACAATAAACTACTCAAGCAGCGAAATGTAATGTTAAAAGATAGTAGATTTCAACAATCTTTTGATTTGTTAGAAGTCTATGAAAGTGGTATGAGTGAAAAGGCAAAGAGTATTTTCCAGAAAAGAAAAACATTCATTGATGAATTCACTCCTATTTTTAATCAATATTATGGCGATATTTCCTCGAACATTGAGCAGGTAGGCCTTGAATATGAATCATCATTAAATGATCATTCTCTACTTGATCTTTTTGAGCTTAACAGATTAAAAGATCAGCAGATTGGACATACAACAGCTGGAATTCATAGAGACGATTTAGTCTTTACCATTCAAAATCATCCCATTAAAAAGTTTGGATCACAAGGTCAACAGAAAACCTATTTAATCGCGCTGAAATTGGCTAAATATGAGTACATAAGAAAAAAGAAAAATATGGATCCCGTACTCTTGCTCGATGATATATTTGATAAATTAGATGACAATAGAGTTAGTTTCATTCTAGATCTCATAAGGTCTAATAAAATTGGTCAATGTTTTATAACAGATACAAGTAAAACAAAAATCCCTAATATTTTGTCTGATTTTAAGGTGGACTATAATTTGTTTGAAATCGAAAATGGAGCGGTAAATAAAGAAGTTTGAAAAAAAGAAGTTCAAAAGAAGAGAAACTAGGTGATGTATTACAGAAATTCATTCATTCCTCAAAACTTTCTCGACCATTTTTAAATCATCAAATACAAATCCAATTTGAAGAGATTATGGGACCTTTTTTGATGAAAAAAGTGAAAAAGCTCTTTGTAAAAGAAAACAAACTTTACTTAAAGTTAGATAGTGCCCCCTTTAAACAGGAAATTAGCATCCAAAAAACGAAACTTATCAATGATCTTAATAGAGCAATAGATAAAAATTACTTGATTGACATCGTTTTCATTTAGCCTAGTCCAACATCTAAACCCATCATGACAACAAACCCAAGAATGAGTCCTATTGTGGCTAGGTCTGTGTTGCCTCCCTTCTGACTTTCAGGAATAACTTCTTCCACAACGATAAAAATCATTGCACCCGCTGCAAATGAAAGTGCATAGGGCAAAATGGGAAGTACCTGAACAACAATAGCTGCTCCAATAACTGCAAATACAGGCTCAACAATGGCAGATAATTGTCCCCATTGCCAAGATTTGAATCGACTCAGACCTTGTCTCCTTAGTGGCATGGATACAGCAAATCCCTCCGGAAAGTTTTGAATCGCTATCCCTATAGCAAGGGCTACTGCTGTGCCTAATGTAAAAACACCTTCCATTTCTAGACCAAGAAATTCTGGGTGAGCTAAAGCGCCAAAAGCAACACCTACTGCAAGACCTTCAGGAATGTTATGTAAAGCGATAGCCAAAACCAATAATATGGTTTTTTGCCAGTTAGTGCTTAATCCCTCCGCCTCCTTTTTCTTATTAAAGAGATGTAAGTGGGGTATAATCTTATCTAAGGTGTATAAAAATAAAGCACCTAGTAAAAATCCGATTGTAGGCGCTAACCAAGAAGGCAAATTCGTTAGGCCCATTTTGTTTTGCATTTCTACATAATTAATGGCAGGAGCTAAAAGGGACCAAAAACTAGCCGCAATCATAACTCCTCCTGTAAATCCCAAAGACATGTCTAATAATTTTCTATTGGATGATTTAAAGAAAAAAACAAGACCAGCTCCTACAGCTGTGAGAATCCAAGTGAACAGCCCTGCAACCAATGCTTGCATGATGGGTTCTTGATTCACAAACCAATTTTTCAATTCAATCATTTAGGGTCTCTATTAGAAGGTTGTTACAAATTTTTTCAGATAGACTTATATTTTTTTTATGAATTATAACTTCAGCTGATTGGTCAAATTCTATAATGGATATTAGTTGAATTTGATCTCCAAGTTTAATTTTTTTTTGGTCCAAGAAATTCAGTAGAGAGGGAGTGCCTTTTTTGATGCCTGTTATTACTCCTTTCTCACCATCTTCTAGTTCACTTAATAGCTTTTGATTCAATTCAGCAATAGTGCCGTTTTTTTGAGGAATTGGATCTCCGTGAGGGTCTATTTGGGGATACGCTAAAAAATGGTCAAGTTTATCAATTAGCTCTTCTGAATTCACATGTTCAAGTTGTTCAGCTATGTTATGTACATTACTCCAACTAAACCCGAGTTTATTAACCAAAAATGTTTCCCATAAACGATGTTTTCTGATGACAGATAATGCGATTAATTCCCCTTTTTTAGTTAAAGAGGATCCTTTATATTTTAAATAATTTACACATTTTTTTTCAGCTAATTTTTTAAGCATATCACTTACACTTGATGGCTTCATGGATAGATAATTAGCTATTTCATTTGTAGAAACGCTTTTATTACCTTGCTGTAAATGGTAAAGACATTTTAAATAATCCTCTTCTGATTTCGTATTCATTTAAGTGTAAAAGTAAATATTTTTTAGACAAGACTAAAAAATAGATTAGTTTTAAGTAATTTTACTCTGTGAAACTTTACTGCACCGTATTACTACTTTTTATTGGATTGATGTCTTCTTTTATTAGTCACGCACAATACGAATTTAAGGGAACTGTGATACAACAAAATGCAAGCGTGATACCGTTTGTACAAATTC
>JAYYEV010000035.1:0-26810 GCA_036159515.1 Bacteroidota bacterium
AAAGAACTTTAAGTTGGTCATTACAGGAGGAGGGAGAGTGGCTGGAGGTGCCATAGAAGTATTAGAAAAAACCAACATAAAACGAGTTTCACCTGAGGATTTTCTAAGTACTAATTTCGGTGAGCCAGTATATACTCAACTGGACGTAGAGGATTATGTAAAAAGAGATGATGGTGCATCCTTTGATATACCCGCATTCTTCAAAAATCCTAGTGGACATTCCTCCAACTTTATGCGTTATGCTGCAGTAGCTGATGTCTACGTAGCCTGTCATTATTGGGATAATCGTTCTCCTTTTATATTCACAAGAGAAGATGTCAAAAGTCCAAACTGGAATATCTCCTTGGTAGCAGACGTAAGTTGCGACATTGATGGCCCTGTAGCCACCACACTTCGTCCATCTACCATAGCTAACCCGTTTTATGGGTATGATGCACATAGCGAAGAAGAAGTTGATTTTGAGAAAGAAGATAGTATTGGTGTAATGGCGGTGGACAACCTACCGTGTGAACTACCCAAGGACGCTTCGGTATCTTTTGGAGAAATGTTTATGGATCACGTGTTAGAACCCTTATTAGGAAACGATCCAGAGGACATCATTTACAGGGCATCTGAAACTAAAGATGGGCAACTTACCCCTCACTTTGCATACTTACAAGATTACTTAGAGGGAAAGGATTAAATATTTTTTAAATCGGCAATAGTCTGTGTTGGGTTTTTAGCCTTGAATACGAAACTACCTGCCACCAATACATCTGCACCAGCATCAATCAACTGCTTGGCGTTGGCTGAAGTTACTCCACCGTCTATTTCAATTTTAGTTTCTAAACCAGCTTTAGCGATCATCGATTTTAGCTTTTCTACTTTTCTGTAGGTACCTTCAATAAAGGCTTGGCCACCAAATCCAGGATTAACAGACATTAGACACACCAAATCAATTTCTTCTAAGGTGGGTTCTAACTGCTCCACGTTGGTATGAGGATTCAATGCCACACCGGCTTTCATGCCTTCTTGCTTTATAGCTTGAAGCGTTCTATGGAGGTGTTTAGATGCTTCAATATGAACTGTTAAAATATTGGCTCCCACGTTTTTAAATTGTGTTATATAACGTTCTGGTTGAACTATCATTAAGTGCACATCTAAAGGCTTTAGGGTATGCTTATTAATGAACTCAATCACGGGAATACCAAAGGAAATATTGGGAACAAAAACCCCATCCATTACATCTAAGTGGTACCAATCGGCCTCACTATTATTAAGCATTTCACACTCTTTTTGGAGGTTAGCAAAATCAGATGCTAATAAGGATGGCGCAATAAGATGACTCATGATGAAGAATTAAATTCTCCACAAAGAAAACAAAAGAATTAAAGCTTTGGAAATATTACCCTAAGTAAGATTTTAACAACTTACTACGAGAAGTGTGTTTAAGCCTACGAATTGATTTTTCTTTAATCTGACGGACTCGTTCTCTGGTTAAATCGAACTTCTCTCCTATTTCCTCTAAGGTCATAGGGTGTTTACCACTCAAACCAAAGTATAAACGGATTACATCCGCTTCTCTAGGTGTAAGTGTTGACAGAGATCGTTCAATTTCTCTCCTCAACGATTCATTCATCAGAATCTTATCGGGCTTAGGCGATTCATCAGACGACATTACCTCATACATGTTGTTACTGTCTTCGGAATCAGAAAGCGGGGCATCCATTGAGAGGTGTCTACCACTATTTTTAATGGATTGCTTCACCTCTTCGATGGTAATATCCAACGATTCTGCAATTTCTTCTGGTGTTGGAGAGCGTCCAAATTTTTGCTCTAGAGCAGAAAACTGTTTGTTAATCTTATTGATAGAGCCAATTTTATTCAAGGGTAAACGCACAATCCTAGATTGTTCAGCTAACGCTTGCAAAATAGACTGCCTAATCCACCACACCGCATACGAAATGAATTTAAAACCTCTTGTTTCATCAAATCGTTGAGCAGCTTTGATCAATCCAAGATTTCCTTCATTGATTAAATCTGGTAAGGTTAAGCCTTGGTTCTGATATTGTTTAGATACAGATACTACAAAACGAAGGTTTGCTTTAACCAAACGCTCAAGAGCAATATGATCCCCTTCTTTAATTCGCTTAGCCAATTCCACCTCTTCCTCTGCCGTAATCAAATCAACACGACCAATTTCCTGAAGATATTTATCAAGCGAAGCGGTCTCCCTATTGGTGACCTGTTTGGTTATTTTTAGTTGTCTCATCTATGTATATTAACCATTGAAAATGGGAAATACTATAACGTCCCAAAACGAAATTAGGTTACATTCCTTCTAAAAATAAACAAAAAAAGCCACAATAAATGTGGCTTTTCCATAATTATTTGATTTGAATTACTCCGAATCTTGCTTTGGAGCAGGCTTTTCAAGAAGTGCTTTTCTTGAAATTTTAAGCTTACCAGACTTCGGATCTTTACCGATAAGTTTTACTTCAAGCTCATCTCCTACTTTCAAGTAATCTTCCACTTTTTCCACTCGCTCATGAGCAATTTCAGAAATATGCAACAAAGCATCGTTTCCAGGTAAAATCTCAAGGAAAGCTCCGAATGTAACGATGTTTTTCACCTTACCATTGTACACCTCTCCTACTTCAGGAATAGGTGGATAGGCAATTAGGTTAATTCTTCTAAGCGCTTCTTCCATTCCTTCTTTATCGTCAGCAAATACTTCTACGATAGCCATTCCGTCTTCTGGATCTCCAATGCTAATGGAAGTATTGGTTTCTTCTTGCATTTTTTGGATGGTTTCTCCCCCTTTACCAATAATTCCACCTATGGTGTCCTCAGGAACTTCAATCGTTTCAATTCTAGGAACAAATGATTTATAATCTGCTCTCGGTGCATCCATGGCTTTCATCATTTCGCCTAGGATATGCATTCTGCCATCTTTAGCTTGATTAAGTGCATTTTCAAGCATTTCATAATCTAAACCATCAATTTTAATATCCATTTGACAGGCAGTAATTCCGTTTTCGGTACCTGTCACTTTAAAGTCCATATCTCCTAAGTGATCCTCGTCACCTAAAATATCGGAAAGAATAGCATACTTACCTTCGTTATCCGTAATTAACCCCATGGCAATTCCAGAAACTGGCCTTTTCATCTTTACACCACCGTCCATCAACGCTAATGTTCCAGCACATACGGTTGCCATAGATGAGGAACCATTGGATTCCAATATGTCTGAAACTAATCTGATCGTATATGGGTTAACATCTTTTCCAGGTAACATGGGCTTCAGTGCTCTTAAAGCCAAATGTCCATGACCCACTTCTCTTCTGCTTACTCCTCTAATTGGTCTAGCTTCACCTGTTGAAAATGGAGGGAAATTATAGTGTAATAAGAAATCTAAATCATCCTGCATTAAAGCACCATCTTTACGCTGAACATCTAGGGAACTACCTAAAGTAAGAGCGGTTAAGGATTGAGTTTCACCTCTTGTAAACAAGGCAGAACCGTGAACAAATCCAGGTAAGAAATCTACCTCACAAGCTATTGGTCTTATTTCTGTTGTTTTTCTGCCATCTAACCTGATTTTTTCATCAAGTACGACTCTTCTTACAGCTTCTTTTTGAGTAGCTTTAAAATACTGACCTAATAAAAATCCATTTTCAGCCAATTCTTCTTCAGATAAAGTAGCTTTAAACTCTTCTTTTACAGCACCAAACAGCTCGCCTCTTTTCTTCTTATCAGCAAGGCCTTGTTTGGCAATGTCATAAAACTTATCGTAGGCAAAAGCATGAATTTTGTTTCTTAATTCCTCGTCATGTGTTTCGTGACTATATTCTCTCTTTGGGCTAGCCTTAGCTACTTTAGATGCAATAGTCAACTGTAAGTTACATTGGTCTTTAATAACCTCGTGAGCAGCTTTAATAGCTTCAAGCATATCTGCTTCGCTTACTTCATTCATTTCACCTTCCACCATTACGATGCTGTCCAAGGTTCCCGCTATAACCATATCCATATCTGCCCCTTTTAATTCTTCAAATGTGGGATTTATGATGTGGTTTCCGTCCTTTTTAGCAATTCTTACTTCGGAAACAGGTCCATTAAATGGAATGTCTGAAACAGCTAAAGCTGCAGAAGCTGCTAAACAAGCTAAAGCATCTGGCATATTTTCTTTTTCAGATGAAATCAACTGAATCATAACCTGGGTATCACCATGAAAATCATCTGGAAATAACGGTCTTAATGCCCTATCAACTAAACGCATAGTTAATATTTCTTCATCACTTGGTCTTGCTTCTCTTTTAAGGAATCCTCCTGGAAAACGACCTGTAGATGTGAACTTTTCTCTATAATCTACGGTTAAAGGCATAAAGTCTACTCCGTCTTTTACATCTGGATTGGAAACTACGGTAGCCAATAACATGGTGTCTCCCATTCTTACTGTCACAGAACCATCTGCCTGCTTAGCTAATTTACCAGTCTCAATAACGATTTCTTTTCCTCCTGGAAGACTGATTTTTTCATTTATTATATTCATTTATTTTATTTTAATTTTAACAAAAAAAGGACCATTACGCTAGCGCAACAGTCCCCTCAAATACATTTTTAACAGTTAAATTATCTTCTAATTTTTAATTTTTTAATAATCGCTCTGTATCTCTCAATATCTTTGTTTTTTAAATAGTCCAACTGACTTCTTCTTTTCCCCACTAATCGGATAAGCGATCTTTGGGTGTTGTAGTCTTTTTTGTTGGCTTTTAAATGTTGGGTCAAATGACTAATTCTGTATGTGAACAACGCGATTTGACCTTCTGCTGAACCGGTATCGGACTCCCCCTTACCGTGCTTTTTAAAAAATTCTTTTTTCTTTTCTGAATCTAAATACATATCAACACTATTTAAGTTATTGTAATGCTAAACGGCTGCAAATATATACGAAATACATTACATACACGAAATTCCATGTTAAATAACTGTAAACAGGTTAAAAAACCCAACCTATTCTCAAGCAACCTACACCTCCAAATGAAAAAACTTGTTCATTAGACTTTGGAATAATCGAGGTGACATCTGAAGATGTCTGAGAACTTTGATCCAAAACTTGATACGAACCATCCAAGTTGTTAGTTTGAATAAATTGAATTCCCATCTCTGTACCAATAAATAAATTTGGTGTCAAATATTGATCTAACCCACAAAATAATCGTATACCAAATTGCCTCACAGGCCTTTTGATGTTATAATTCTGATCTGGAATAAAAATGAGAGAATCCGTTCTTGAGCCATATTCATCATTTCTTCCAAAACCAATAATCCCTTCAATTCCGGTGTATATTCCTGTGTTATTCATTTTTTTAAATCCTTCATAGCCGAAAGAAAAATGATGTAAAGCGCTAATTCTTTCTACGCTTCCTATCCCGTTTCCATTAATTTCTCTTATCTCAAAATAATCCGACTCTCTATGGACATTGACATTGAATCGGAGAACGGAGTTTTCTTTTAAAAAATACCTCAACTTTATTTTTGGCCTGTATTGATCTATATTAAACGAAGGGTAAATTTGACCTTCAATGGAAACGTATTTATCAGTTGTACTTACACTATCTTGGGCATAATTAAAAGAAGATGCCAGTAAGAAAAACAATATGGAAATATATTGAATTATTTGTTTATTTAATTTGTTGTAAATCATTGATTTTTAGTTTTTTATATTTTTTAACATTGGCACAAATTTAAAATCTCCATAAGTCTTTTCTTCGAACACATCTTCACCTAAACGGATAATTACCTTCATTTGTTGCACATCTTGTTCACCTACAGGAATAACCATTCTCCCGCCCACACTTAATTGGTATTTAAGTTCGTCAGGAACGTAAGGAGCACCGCAAGTCACAATAATACCATCAAAAGGTGCAAATGCAGGTTTACCTTTGAATCCATCTCCAAAATAAAGATGGGCTCTATATCCATTTTGATTTAAAAATAGCTTTGCGTTATTGAATAAATTTTTCTGTCTTTCAATAGAATGTACTTTTACACCCAACTGACACAAAACAGCCGTTTGATATCCGGAACCGGTTCCAATCTCTAATACCTTGCTTCCCTTTTTCACATGCAAAAGCTCAGATTGATAGGCTACCGTGTAAGGTTGACTGATAGTTTGTCCTTCCCCTATGGGAAATGCGGCATCCTCATATGCAAATTTATCTCGAAAAACGGGATCAAGAAAAAGATGCCTTGGAATCACATTTATCGCATCAAGCACTTTTCGATCTGTTATACCCTTGTTTTTGAGCTCTTCCACTAGCTTTGCTCTTAAACCTTTGTACTTCGCATCATTCATCTACACAAAAGAACTATCATTTCATGTAAAATTACCACCAGAATATCAAATATTGCTAACATCAGATGTTAATAATTTATGATGAAAACCAATATTTACTAAATTTGGTCGTTTCAGTATTATTATGCTAAAAATTGGAGTTGTAGGAGCTGGTCATTTAGGTAAAATTCATCTTAAAATTTTAAAAGAATCTTCATTTGTGGATTTAATGGGGTTCTATGATATTAATGATGATGTAAGAAAGCAGGTCACTACTTCTCTAGAGGTCAAATCGTTTGAAAGTCTAGATGAATTAATTCAAGTTTGTGATATCGTAGATATCGTCACACCTACTCTATCCCACTATTATTGTGCACAAAAGGCAATGGTGAATGGAAAACATGTTTTTATTGAAAAGCCCGTTACCCACACCATTTCAGAAGTAAAAAACCTGATAAAGCTAGCCAATAAGCACCACGTTAAAGCCCAAGTGGGACACGTTGAAAGATTTAATCCTGCTTTCAAAATAGCATCAAAAGAAATTTCCAAGCCTAAATTTATAGAAACCCATAGACTGGCTCAATTTAATCCCAGAGGAACAGATGTATCTGTTGTGTTAGATCTTATGATACATGATTTGGATATTCTACTACATGTGGTGAATTCCCCCATTAAGAACATACATGCAAATGGGGTTGCGGTACTAAGCGATACTCCAGATATAGCTAACGCAAGAATAGAATTTTTAAATGGATGTGTTGCAAACTTAACAGCAAGTAGAATGTCCCTTAAAAACATGAGAAAATCTCGTTTTTTCCAAAAAGATTCCTACATATCTGTAGATTTTTTAAATAAAAAATTTGAATTTATATGCCTTGAAGAACTTAAAGAACCTGAACCATTTGTTCCGGTGATTGATCTGGGACCTAAGGGGAAGAAAAAAGTAGTGATGCAAACTGAAAAATCTTCAGCGACAAATCCTATAGAAGAAGAATTAAAATCTTTTGTGAATTCAATACATCAAGATAAAAGTCCCGAAGTTGACCTCATTTCAGCACAAAAGGTTCTACAGTTAGCCATTGAAATTTCGGAACAAATTACGGTAGGTCAAAATTAACTTCGAAATCACAATAAATTTGATATTTTCGCGTTCAATTTTCAATGAGACATAGCTGGGTTATATTCGTTATTTTGTGCTGGAGCTGCGAAGCTTTTGATAGACCCGAAAAAATACCATCCTTTATCCACGTAGAAGAATTTGATTTTGACATAACTCACAGCAGTCAAGGATCAGCTAGTGAAAAAATTACGGACGTTTGGGTTTATGTGGATGGAAGCATTGCAGGAGTATATGAATTACCTAGCACTATCCCCCTTCATTTTGAAGGCAATCATTCCTTAAAACTTCACCCGGGAATAAAACAAAATGGCATTTCTGTAGATAGAACCAAATACCCTTTTTACAAGCCTTTCATTATTGATTTAAATTTAATCCCGGATAGTATCATACCATTATACCCCGAAACAGAGTATGAAGAGCAACTTTACATTTGGCTAGAAGATTTTGAAGATCCACAATCTAAATTTGAAACCTTCACCATTTCTGATACTGATTTAGTAATTAAAGATCAACCTGCTAATATTTTATTTGATGGTTCTAACGTAGGCGAAATTGCACTAAGCTCAAATCAAGAAGTTTTTGAAATGAGAACAAATGAATTGGAATTCAACCAGTTTCCAAAAAATTTAAATGTGCCTGCATTCATTGAAATGAATTATGCGAATAACTACCCCTTTGAAGTCGGCATCCTTCACAAAGACAACATTTTACCTTCTTATGTAAGACAACCTCTAATTACATTTATACCTACTTATGATTTTTTAGATACTGTTACTTGGAACAAAACTTATTTATACATTCCAGATGCTACTAACTTTTTTCCTAGCGCTACAGAATTTGATCTCTATTTTAGAATTCAAAACGTAGACCAACAAGACGATATCAGGGTCAGACTTGACAATATAAAAGTGATTTTTAGACCATGAAAAAAAAATACTTTTGGATAGTATTTCTAATTTTTGACTGGGCTACAGCCTCCTTATCGTGGATCTTTTTTAATTCTTTTAGAAAAAATTATATTGAAGAGTATCCTTTTGAAATTAACCAAAAGCTCATCTTAAGCACCGTTCTTTTATCTATTTTTTGGGTATTTATATATGCTGCAATGGGTCAGTATAAATCCGTATATAAAAAATACAGAATAAAAGAAATTACACAAACGCTATCTCAGTCATTTTTAGGAATTATTTTAATCTTTTTTGCCTTTCTACTAGATGACCAAATCAATACATATCAGGACTATTACAATCTTATATTAGCGTTGATAGTACTCCACTCGACACTAACCTTTATCCCAAGAATAATCCTCACAACGAATATTGTAAAAAAAGTCCATAATGGATCAATCGGCTTTAACACGCTGATTATTGGAAGTAGAAATAAAGCAAAAGAAACGTTATTGGAAATTCAAAGTCTAAAAAAATCTTCAGGCTATTTCTTCAAAGGATATATCTCTACTAATGGTGGACCCGATATGATGTTGGATACGGGTCTAACCAAACTTGGCGATTACAGTGCACTAGAAGATGTAATTAAAAGCAATGATATAGAGGAAGTAATCATTGCTACAGAACCTAAAGAACATGAGAAAATAAATAATATTATAAACGACGTAGCAGATCTTAGCGTGAGTATTAAAGTAATTGCAGATATGTATAATATTTTAACTGGCTCTGTTAAAATGAATTCCATCTTTGGTGCATTATTAATCTCTGTGAATCCAGAGATACTAAGTCCTTGGGAAAAAATTACCAAAAGAATAGTAGATGTATTTTTATCTATCATAGCTATTCTTATATTACTTCCTGTCTTTATTATACTATCATTTCTTATTAAAACAGGTTCAAAGGGTCCTATCATTTTCAAACAAGAACGAATTGGCCTACACGGAAAACCTTTTTGGATTTATAAATTTAGATCCATGATAACAGAAGCTGAAAAAAATGGACCTCAACTTTCTAGTCAAAATGACCCAAGAATTACCGCAATAGGAAAATTTATGCGTAAAACACGCTTAGATGAAACTCCACAATTTTTTAATGTGATCAAAGGCGATATGGCAATTGTAGGACCAAGACCTGAACGCGAATTTTATATTCAAAAAATAGTAGAGAAAGCGCCTCATTATAAACATGTGTTAAAAGTGAAACCTGGAATTACCAGCTGGGGGCAAGTAAAATTTGGCTACGCAGAAAACGTTGATGAAATGGTTTCAAGGTTAAAATTTGACCTATTATATGTAGAAAATATGTCATTATCCTTAGACGTGAAAATCCTTTTTTACACCGCCATTATAATGATCAAAGGAGATGGTAAATAGTTAAAAAGTATCCTATATTTGCCGAAAAAAATTATGAAAAATATAGCTGTAATTGGAGCTGGTACAATGGGAAATGGAATTGCACATGTATTCGCTCAACATGGTTATCAGGTAAATCTAATTGACATTTCAGCTGAAGCGCTAGATAAAGCATTAAAAACCATTGAAAAAAACCTGGATAGAATGCTATCTAAAGAGAAAATTACAGTAGAAACTAAAGAAAAAACACTTTTAAATCTTCATAAAATAACCAATATAAAAGAAGGAGTATCAAATGCAGACCTTGTCGTAGAAGCAGCTACAGAAAACATGGATATCAAATTGTCTATTTTCAAAGAAATAGACCAGTTTGCGCCTGAAAATTGCATTTTATCTACTAATACTTCTTCTATTTCCATAACTAAAATTGCAGCGGTAACAAAAAGAGCTGATAAGGTTATTGGAATGCACTTCATGAATCCAGTACCTGTAATGAAATTAGTAGAAGTAATAAAAGGCTATTCTACATCCAATGAAACGCTTGAAACCATAATGGAATTGTCAAAAATAATTGGAAAAGTCCCAGTTGAGGTAAACGATTTTCCTGGTTTTGTAGCCAATAAGATTTTAATGCCTATGATCAATGAAGCCATTATCACCCTCCATGAAGGTGTGGCAGGTGTAGAAGAGATTGATACTGTAATGAAACTAGGTATGGCGCACCCAATGGGTCCCCTTCAATTAGCTGATTTCATAGGATTAGATGTATGTTTAGCTATACTTAAAGTTCTTCAGGATGGTTTCGGAACTCCTAAATATGCTCCGTGTCCTCTGCTAGTAAATATGGTTACAGCTGGGAAATTAGGTGTTAAATCAGGCGAAGGATTTTACAACTGGAGTCATGGAACCAAGGAATTGATTGTTTCAGATCATTTTAAGTCCTAATTTTCTACCCAAGTTATCGATTTCAAGTATTTTTTTGAAGTACAATTCTTGTAAGATCTTGCAAATGACCTAATAGATAAAAGCACGTCACTCTTTGGTTTATTATTTATAATTGAAACATTTTTTGTAGAATTCATACCATAGGCTTTTAGTTGTTTTAACTAAGAACGATAATGAATCCTACTTATTGTTACAAAATCAATAATTAGTTAGTGCTAGATCTTTTTCATTAATAAGTTTTCTAAGGTTGATTAAAGCATATCTCATTCTACCCAACGATGTGTTGATACTTACATTGGTTTTTTCTGCTATTTCTTTAAAACTCATTTTCATAAAAAATCGCATTTTAACTACTTCTTTTTGATCCTGAGGAAGTTCTTCAATTAAATAACGAACTTCTTTGAGTATTTGCTCATTAATCATCACATCTTCAATCGAACTTTCTTCTAACTTAATCACGCTGAAAATGTCAAAATCTGGATTGGCTGCTGTTCTACCGGCAATTGGCATCTTTGCTGACTTTCTAAAATGATCTATCACTTGATTATGTGCAATTCTTAATATCCAAGAAAGCAACTTCCCTTCGTGGTGGTAAGATTCTTTTTTTAGGTTAATAACTACTTTTATAAAGACTTCTTGAAAAATGTCATTAGCTAGATCATAGTCTTTAACTAATTGCATGACATAAGAAAATACTTTGGACTGATAGCGAGACAATAGCACATCAAATGCACTATCATTACCCGATTTAAATTGAAGAATGAGGAACTCATCACTTTTTGAAGCATACATATTCTACGGTTTAATAAGAAAAATAAAAGTAGAATTGTTGTATAGGCGATGATTTTATTTAAGTTCAAATATAAGAAACAAAATTTAAAACTGAAAGCAATTCTGTTAATTTAGCCACCTGTTAAATTAGTTTTGAGTAAAGAAAAAAGAAATCATATTGAAATTAAAGGGGCAAGAGTTCATAACCTCAAAAATATTAATGTATCTATACCAAGGAATAAGTTAACCGTAATTACTGGTGTATCTGGGTCAGGAAAATCTTCTCTTGCTTTTGATACATTATACGCAGAAGGACACAGGAGGTATATTGAGAGTTTAAGTGCTTATGCCCGATTATTTTTAGGTAGAATTGAGAAACCAGATGTGGATGATATCAAAGGGATTTCGCCTGCAATTGCCATAGAGCAGAAGGTCAATTCATCAAACCCAAGAAGTACAGTGGGTACAACAACCGAAATTCATGACTTTCTTAAATTGTTATTTGCTCGGGTTGGAAAAACCATTTCTCCTGTTAGCCAAGAACAAGTCACTAAAGACTTTCCCGAAGACGTACTAAAGTGGATTCTTCAACTTCCTGAAAAAACAAAAATATTGATTTGCTCCCCTATTCAAATTCCTAAAGGAAGATTAAATACAGATCAAGCAAATATATATTTACAACAGGGATTTAGTAAAAAGTGGAAGGGAGAAAATATTACATCTATTGAAAAAGAAGGGGTAGAAGAAGATGATTTGTTAATTATTGATCGGGTAATAAATGATTCTTCTGACGAAAACCAATCCAGAATAAGTGAGTCTTTAGAAATGGCATTTCACGAAGGAAAAGGACGATGTAAAATCATTTATTTCAGAAATAACAAACCTGAAGAAAAAGATTTTAATACCCTATTTGAAAAAGATGGCTTAATCTTTCAAGAGCCCTCATTGGATTTTTTCTCCTTTAACAATCCATTTGGAGCTTGTAAAACTTGTGAAGGGTTTGGTAAAATAATTGGTATTGACCCTAATTTGGTAATTCCTAACCCAAGTTTGAGTATATATGAAGATGCCATCACTTGCTGGAAGGGAGAAAAAATGAGTAGTTGGAAAAACAAGCTCATTCAAAATGCACATCATTTCAATTTTCCCATTCATGACCCATATTTTGAATTAAGTGAAGAAAATAAATTGTTAATATGGGAAGGAAACCAATATTTCAAAGGATTAAATGCCTTTTTCAATTACTTAGAGCAAAAAACATACAAAATCCAATTTAGGGTAATGCTAGCTCGCTACAGAGGCAAAACGATGTGTAACTCCTGTAATGGAAATCGATTAAGAAAGGATGCAAATTATGTAAAGGTGGATGGCAAATCCATCAGTGAAATCAATGCTCTCAGCATAAAAGAAGCTTTATTATTTTTTAATTCCATATCACTTGAAAAAGAAGAACTTCAAATAGCTAATCGATTAATTACAGAAATAAAATCTAGACTAAACTATTTAAGTGATGTAGGCTTAAATTACCTCACGTTAAGTAGACCTACCAATACACTTTCAGGAGGTGAGTCCCAACGAATTAACTTGGCTACCTCAATTGGGAGTTCACTTATTGGATCGATGTATATACTTGATGAACCCTCAATAGGATTACACCCAAGAGATAGTCTACAACTAATTAATGTTTTAAAAAAGTTAAGAGATATTGGAAACTCAGTCATTGTGGTTGAACATGATGAAGATATGATGATGTCTGCGGATGAAATTATTGATATTGGACCTGGAGCTGGAAGAAATGGTGGCCAAGTAGTTTTTAAAGGCAGTCACCAAAAACTGATTACTTCAAAAGATAGTCTAACAGCTAAGTACCTCACCCAACAATTAAACATTGAAATCCCCAAATTTAGAAGGAAAACAAAAGATTATATAAGGATCAAAGGGGCATTTTTACATAATTTAAAAAACATAGATGTGTCATTCCCTCTGGGAACTTTTTGTGTGGTTACAGGTGTTAGTGGAAGTGGAAAATCTACTTTAGTAGGTGAAATACTATACAAATATTTTGAACGATATTTTATAACGGGTATTAAGCAACCGATTCATGCAAAAAGCATAGAAGTGGATCACAACCTAATAGACAGTGTAGAATTTGTGGACCAAAACCCGATTGGAAAAAGTTCAAGATCAAACCCAATTACGTACATTAAAGGATATGATGACATCAGGCAACTATATGCTCGACAACAGCACGCAAAAATTAATGGTTTTAAGCCCGGTTTTTTTAGTTTTAATGTGGATGGTGGAAGATGCGAAAAATGCCAGGGAGAAGGTCAAATAACCATTTCTATGCAATTTATGGCAGATGTTCATTTAACCTGCGAAGATTGCAATGGGAAGCGATTCAAGGAAGAAGTTCTTGAAGTAAAGTTTAAAAACAAAAATATAGCTGAAATACTGGAAATGACGGTGGAAGAAAGTTTGTCCTTTTTTGATGAAAACGACACCTACTGTAAAAAAATAAAATCTAAAATTGAAGCGTTAAATGATGTTGGTTTAGAATACGTTCAACTTGGGCAATCTTCCAATACTTTAAGCGGTGGTGAAGCTCAACGAATAAAATTAGCCTCTTTCCTAACTAGTAAAAAGACCACACAAAGAAAACTTTTTATATTCGATGAACCTACAACTGGGCTTCATTTTCATGATGTCAATAAACTCATTAAATCACTTCAAAACCTTATCAACATTGGTCACCATGTTGTAATCATTGAACATCATATGGATATCATAAAAACAGCAGATTGGATTATAGACCTTGGGCCAGAGGGAGGCGATGAAGGAGGCAATTTGAACTTTCAAGGCACACCTGAAAATCTGGTGAAAAGCAATATCCATTCCTATACCAAAGAGCATCTTAAAAAATACATTTAGGACGGCAGGATAGTTTCTTCCTTTAGAAATTGATTCTCGTAAAGATCAAAGTAATGACCTTTCTTTTTTATTAATGCATTATGACTACCCTCTTCAATTATCTTACCCCCATCAATTACTAATATCCTATCTGCATTTTTTATGGTTGATAAACGGTGTGCAATAATGATAGAGGTCCTGTCCTTAGTAATTACTTTGGTTGCTTTTTGGATCAACTCTTCAGCACCGGAATCTACAGAAGATGTAGCCTCGTCTAAAATTAACAGATCTGGCTTGCATATGTACGCCCTCAAAAATGAAATGAGTTGCCTTTGGCCTGAAGAAAGAACTCCTCCCCTTTCTTTTACTTGAAAATCATAACCTCTGTCAAGCTGAGAAATGAAATCATGTACACCCACTTTTTTAGCAGCTTCTATAACTTCGTCTAATTCAATTTCTTCTTTTCCTAAGGTTATATTTTCTAATACGGAGGTATTAAATAAAAATACGTCTTGTAAAACCACTGCAACTTTTGAACGCAAAGAGGAAAGTGAAATGGATCTAATATCTATTCCGTCTAATAATATTTCTCCTTCTTGAAACTCATAATACCTTGATATTAAATTTATAAGAGAAGTTTTTCCTGCACCTGTAGGACCAACTACAGCAATGGTTTCTCCAGGTTGGACATCTAATGATAAGCCATCAAAAACTTTTGATCGCCCATCGTAGCTAAAATGGACATTTTTAAAGCTGATCTGTCCATTGAATGAATCCAGTTGATTTTCTTCAGACTGATGAATAATCTCATCATTATCTAGCAGATCAAATACCCTAGCCGAACTTACCATCCCCATTTGTAGGGTATTAAATCGATCAGCTAACATTCTTATCGGTCTAAATAGCATATGCACATATAAAATAAATGACATCATTTCGGTGGTAATAGTACCATAGTCTGTATTCCCATAGGAAATTGACCATACGCTGTAAATGACTAAAATGGCAATGGACAGAGCACTCAACGTTTCCACCACAGGAAAAAAAATGGAATATGCCATAATACCCTTTATGTGAGCCCTCTTGTGATCTAAATTTATCTTATTGAATTTTTTAGCTTCTACATTTTCTCTGCTAAAAATTTGAACTACGTTCATACCAGTGATGTGTTCTTGAACAAATGAATTTAGAGTGGATACTTGTTTTCTAACTTCTTGAAAGGAATTTTTAATCGCTCTCTTAAATATGTTTGTACTTACAATCAGTAAGGGTATGGGAATCAGCACCAAAAGTGTCAATTTCCAATTGATGTAAAACATAAAAATTAAAACACCGAATAATTTTAACAAATCCCCAATGATTACTAATATTCCTTGAGAAAAAATTTCAGCGATGGTTTCCATGTCACTGACCGATCTGGTTACAAGCATACCAATTGGATTTTGATCAAAGTATTTTAATCTCAATTTGGTTATGTGTTCAAATAGCTTATTTCTAAGATCTTTTACCACTCGTTGGCCCAAATCGCTTGAGGTGTAGGAAACCACAATTAGAAAAACAGATTCAATAACTAGTAAACCAATAACTACTATGGTTCCAACTAATAAGGCCTTTTCATCCCCTAATCTCACATAATCTCCTACTAACTTTCCAATAATAAAGGGTCTAACGGGTGACAATAATGCAAGAAAAATCGTCAGTAGCACTCCCCTGATAAGAAGCGGTCTATGAGGTTTTGAAGCCCATAAAATCCTTTTAAACAGAGGCGTATCCCAAACTTTACTCTTGGACATAAATATGATTTGAATAAGCTATGTTCGTTAAAAATAATCCATGAGCTTTTGCGGAAGGACCAGCTTTAGTACGATCTTTGGACATCATTATTTTTTTAAAATCAGATGAAGAAATTTTTTCTTTTCCAACCAAAACCATAGTTCCTACTAATGCCCTAACCATATTTCTCAAAAATCGGTTGGCTTTTACCCGAAAAATAATTTGTTCATCTTTTTTAACCCATTCGGCCTCCAAAATCTCACAGAAAAAGTGATTTACATCAGTGTGCGTTTTACTAAATGATGTAAAATCATGTTTCCCTTTTATCATTTGACAACACTCATTCATGTTATTTACATTGATTTTTTCTGAAATGTAGGTAACAAAACCTGAATTAAATGGTGATTTAAGTGTACTAAAACGGTACTCATAGGTTCTGCTCAAAGCATCAAATCTAGCATGAGCGTCTTCTTTTACAAGATGTATTTGCTTTAACTGTATTTCAATAGGTAACATATTATTCATTTGAAAACAGTACTTATCAAGGTTTGAAATGGGTGGAATATCCACGTGAAAGAAAAACTGTTCTGCATGTACCCCTGCATCAGTTCTGCCACACCCCGTAACGGTTGGCTTTTCATTTTTGTGGATAAGTTGAAGCTTTTCTTGAACTATTTGTTGAACTGTAATGGCGTTTTCTTGAATCTGCCAGCCATGATAGGGTTTACCGTTAAATGCTATCTCAAAAAAGTATCGCATTTAATTAGGGTAAAATTTTTTTATATGAGATAATGCCAAATCAAAAGTTTGCTCAATATCAATTTCAGAGGTGTCAATTTCAATTGCTCCTTTAGGTTTTTTTAAAGGACTTACTTTCCTTTTTGAGTCTTGTTCGTCTCGCAAAATAATACTTTCAAGTACTTTTTGAAATTCAGTATCCTCACCCTTGACCTTATACTCTTCCCACCTTCTTTCAGCTCTTTTTTGGGCAGATGCCTTTATCCAAAATTTGATATCAGCATTTGGAAAAACTACTGTCCCTATATCTCTCCCATCCATTACTACATTTTGTTTTTCTCCGAATTTTTGTTGTATCCAAACTAATTTTCTTCTAATGTATTCATGTTTACTTACTTCACTTACTCTATCAGAAACCTCAATGGTTCTAATCTCTTTTTCTACAACGACTCCGTTCAATTGGATAAAGCTTTCCCCTTGTTCATTCGGTGTCGTAAAATCTATTACTAGTTTTTCTATTTCATTTTTAGCGTCTGCTATTAATTTACCTTTTTCATCAATCAAACCATTTCGTATAGCAAAAAGAGCTACAGCTCTATACATGGCTCCAGTATCAATGTAGGTGAAACGCAACTCTAAAGCTAGTTTCTTAGCAAGAGTACTTTTACCACATCCTGAATGGCCATCAATAGAAATAATGTAATTTTTCATAAAAAAAAAGGCTGTCATGGATGACAGCCTTAAAATTAACTAAATAAGTTAACATCAAATTTCTTCTACTTCAATCATTTCAAAAGGTAAATCTATGATAGCTTCATAATCTTCACCTGCTTCCAACATGTCTTCGTCATCTTCTTCATAGTACCATTTAACCTCTACGTTAGTCCCACTTAAAGATTCTAATTTTTTAAAAACATCTAATATACACTTAGAGGAACTGGTATTGAAATATTCAAGTTGAACACTCAAAACTGTTTTTTCGTTAACAGACTGGCTGTAAGAATCAATCCAATCGATTATTGGCTTGTAAAATTCAATTGAATTTTCAGGAATAGATCTACCTTTCAAAAGCAAATCACCATTGCTTTTCAATTCTACTACTGGTGTTTTAGCCGACCCTTCTAATATAAAATCTCCCATGGTATTATTTTTTTAAAATTTTAACTGTTAATGTAAAGAAAGAAAAACTATCATTAATTTCTCTGATATTGTAATCTAATTTTGATCCCGATCTTCTTGCTATATCAATTAGACCTAAACCTCCCCCACCTTTTTTACTCAACACGCCGTTATTCAGCACCTCTTTATAATACGCTTTTAATTCGTCCTTATTAAGAGAATTAATGTATTCAATTTTTTGAGAAATGTCTTTCACATTGGCCTGATCAATGTAATTACCTGTGACTATATCGTAAGACTCTGGAGTTCTACTAATACTGAAAATAGCAGACTTTTTCTCTGCAAGCTCTTCGGGTGATCCAACAATCTCAAATTCATCAATGTGATGGTACAGATTCTGCAAACATTCAACCAAAACATTGAATACTCTTTTTCTAATTTTAGGGGAATCTTGTAAGTCTTCCATTTTTGACTCCATAATTTGAAAAACTGAACTTAAAAGCTCAGAAGTGATAGAACCTTTAAAGGCCAAGAGCACATAATCTCTTTCCATCAACTTATATAAATCAAAAATATCCGTATTCATTACAGTTACAAATATAATAAATTGTTATTAGCTCTAGCATAAAATAAAACGATCAAACTAATTAAAATACTAGTTTTGAATAAAAATAAAAGCGTGAAAAAAAATGAATGGTTTGAAGATTGGTTCAATTCTAAATATTATCACCTTCTTTATCAAAACAGAAGTCAAAATGAAGCCGATTTATTCATAAAAAATACAGTCCAAAAATTAAAACTTGATGCTGACGCGAGCGTATTGGATTTAGGATGTGGAAAAGGAAGGCATGCTTTAAAAATGAGCTCTTTTTTTAACACGGTTCATGGCTTGGATTTATCGGAAAATAACATCAAAATTGCGAATTCAAACAAAAAAGATAACATGAAATTCTTCATAGGTGATATGAGAAATTTCAATCACACTACTACTTACGATTACGTATTTAATCTATTTACAAGCTTTGGTTACTTTGATACTGTAGAAGAAAATCTAGATGTACTAAAATGCATTCACAGGCAACTTAAAAAAAATGGTTATTTACTAGTGGATTTCTTAAACCCTGATGTTATTCGAAATAATGAATTTACTTCAGAAAAAAAACACATTAATGATGTTTATTTTAATATTGAAAAACGTATTTCTGATAATTATATTGTAAAGAATATTCAAATAAAAGATGGGAATAAAGAGTTTCATTTTAATGAAAAAGTACAGCTATTTGATTTAAATGATTTTGAAAACATGTTAAGTAAAACAGGTTACTCGATTCATTCCACTTTTGGAAATTACAGTCTTGAAAGCTTCCATAGTAACAGCGAAAGATTAATTTTGTGGGCTCAAAAAATAAATTGAATACATGCTAACAACTGTCTTGATATTAAGCGTAATTGGTGCTGGAGTGGTAGCAGATCTTTTTGGTAAATATTTCATAGCGTATCGAAATTACATACTTTCCTTTAGTGTTTCTATAGTTCTTACACTAATTTGCTTGCATATCATTCCCGAAATTTTTAGTCACCATAAATCACATTTAGGATATTTTTTATTAGCTGGTTTTCTCCTTCAGATTTTACTGGAATTACTTTCAAAAGGAATTGAACATGGCCATGTCCACTTTCATGGGAAAATAACTAATAATCAGATGGGCGTTATTTTTATTGGACTTTGTATTCATGCTATCATTGAGGGCATACCCATGTTTACATTTGAACACGAACACCATCATTTACATGAACATAAACATGTGGAGTTCACCTGGGTTTATTTTACAGCTATATTAATTCACAAATTACCAATTGCAATAGTATTGATGTTTTTTCTAAATAATATGGAATCTTCAATCTTTAAAAGATATGCATTGTTAGTATTATTTTCAATCACCACCCCACTTGGCGCAATCTTTGGAGAAGAAATCATGCATTTAGATTTGTTTTCAGACTGGGCGCCAACGTTATTAGCTCTAACCACAGGAATGCTTTTGCATATCACTACTCTTCTTATTTTTGAGGATCACCATCACTCTAATGATAAATATAAAAATGTCATGATCATCATGTTAGGAATTGGTATAGGTGCTCTATTGTTTTAATATCCTAAAAACATCTTGTCCCATATTTGTGCACACTTTTGCATAATAAATTCCATTACTAAATTGGTTTAATGAAATATATCTGCATTCTTCACAAGAAAAAATTTGATTCCCTAACCCATCGAACAATTCAACTCTAAATCCTTTAGGAAGATTCTCAGTATTAAAATAAACTCTTCCCGTAGTTGGATTTGGATAACAAGTCAGGTTTATTACTTTATTATTAAATCCCACATGTAACTGATCTAAATACCATGATTGAATTGGAAATCCACCTTGAAAAGACACTTCTAATACAGGGAAACCTTCGTTTAAAGTAAACCATTGTAATAACGTAATATCGGGCTGATCAAATGAGGTTCCAAATTGAAACTGATCTATATATAAAGTATCTCTTTGCCTGATTGTTGTTCGAACTCTAATAACGTCATATGTTTGAAATGGAGTTTGTAACGAACCCCATCCGTCCACCTCATACTCTCTCCTAATCCATTGTCCATAAGCACCTAGCGATGGTATAGAAGCTAAATAATATGCCCTTGAAGAGTCAGTGTCTCCATAGGAAAGTGGAAAATTAAATATAATTTCAGTGGTGTCATACCGAACTGAAGCTGGTAGTCCATTAATATTTGCACCAAAACCTACTTTTTTTAAACTTGAAGATGAAGTTTGAAAGTAATCATAACGATCAGTAATTTGTAAATTAGGTACAACATCTATGTCCATACCTTTTTGGGCAAAATTGGCAATGTAGTTTGGATATAAAAAAATATTATTGAAAAAGAGTTGATAAGCAAACGGAGTTTGATTAACAGGTGAGTTTACTAAAGAATCTTGACCAGAATATAGGATAGATGAAAAATCCCAATTAAAATTTGGACCAGCAGCATAAAAATCTAAATTTAGATTAGGATCAAAATTTGATCTGTATACAATATCACCAACTGTACTGTAGTTTGCAAATGGGTAATTAATTTGTGAGGAAGAATCTAAAACACAAAAAATGATAAAAAACAATTTAGCGGATAGGTGTTTAAAACTGAGCATCTTTAAATTTACATGATTAAATTTAAAAGTTGAATCGAGTTTACAATTGTGTCATATTATTAGTGCTTTTTGGAATTGCCACAAATTCAATTTCCCAAACTAATTTAATTCAGTTCAGCGGAGTTGTAGTTTCACAAGACAGTTTGCAGCCTGTACCCTATTGTAATATCATTGATAAAAAAACTAAAAGAGGAACAACATCAGATTATTTTGGCTATTTCTCCTTTGTGGCTAGCAAAGGTGATACCATAAATTTCAGTTGTGTTGGATATAAAAAAACATCTTTTGTTATACCAGACACGCTATCAACAAACAAATACTCGCTCATCCAGGTTCTATTCCAAGATACTATTTTACTTAAAACAGCCGTTGTATATCCATGGCCATCAAAAGAGCAATTTGCCAAAGCTTTTGTTGAAACAGAAATTCCAAATGATGACTATAAAAGAGCAATGAAAAACTTGTCTAGATCTCAACTTAATGAAAGGATGCAATTTACCCCGATGGATGGCGGCATGAACTTCAAATGGCAGCAGCAACAAATTCAAAGTAAGTTATACTATGCAGGACAATACCCACCCAACAACCTACTAAACCCCATCGCGTGGGCTAAATTCATTGAAGCTTGGAAAAGAGGAGATTTCAAAAATTAATCATGAAATACTTAAGAGGTACAATATTTTCTTTGTTTTTATTCATCTATTCATGGGTAGGGTTTTCCCAATCAACCATTGAATTAACTGGAAGAATTAGCGATGTAAAAGGAAATCCAATAGAAGATGCCAGCATTGTAATTAAAGATCAAAATAAGGGGGTGTCTTCTAAAAAAGATGGAAGTTTTAAGCTCAACCTTATAAAAGATAAAAAGCTTACCATTTATTTTTCACATGTAAATTATAAGTCGCTCGAAAAGAAAATATCTACCAAAAACAACTTGAATCTTAACATTAAATTAAAAGGTAAAACCCTGGAAACCTTAGAAGTTGAATATGTAGACCCTGGCAGCTCACCTATTGAACTTCTACCCACTATCGACGCTTCAAACGTAGCTCTTCCGAGTTCAAACATTGAAGGACTGCTTTCGTCTATAGGCTTTGGAGTACGACAAAATAATGAGTTATCTTCAGGATTTAATGTAAGAGGAGGCAACTTTGATGAAAACTTAATCTATGTAAACGGAATTGAAGTATATCGACCCTTTTTAGCTCGATCTGGTCAACAAGAAGGACTTAGTTTTATTAATCCCTCTATGATTGAAAACATTCTTTTTTCAGCTGGTGGTTTTGATGCTATTTATGGAGATAAACTTTCTAGCGTATTAGATATTACTTATAGAGAACCAAAATCATTTGGAGCAAATATTACAACCAGTTTACTAGGTGCACAATTTCAAATTCAAGATAAAGTAAGCAACAGGTTAAATTATAATTTGGGTGTTCGATACAGAACCAATGCATATTTATTAGGAGCCTTAGATACAAAAGGAGAATACAAACCACGATTTACAGATATTCAAGGATTAATCAATTTCCAAGTAAATGAGGACATTAAATTAAGCTATTATGGTAGTATAGCTAATAATCTATTCTCTGTTCAACCTGAAAATAGAGAAACTAACTTTGGTAGTATTAATGAAGCCTTAAGATTTACAGTATATTATGAAGGCCAAGAAAATACTCAATTTGAAACCTGGATGAGTGCGTTAACATTAAAACATCAGGTATCAGAGAAGTTAAACCTAAATTATTTTATATCCACTTTTAATACCGATGAAACTGAATTTTTTGATGTACTAGGAGAATACAGGCTTGATGAGTTAGAACGGGATTTGGGTAGTGATGAATACGGGGAAGTTGCCTATAACAGAGGAGTTGGTGCATTTCTAAATCACGCAAGAAATGAGTTGAAAGCCAATGTATATAATATTTACCATAAAGGCGATTTTCAACAAGACAACAGTAAAACAAATTGGGGAGTAAAATTTCAGCGGGATTTTGTCACTAATAAAATAAATGAATGGAATTACATTGATTCGTCTCGATTTAATACTCCCAAACCCTCGGACAGTATAGGCTACACCAATCCTGGGAATATTCCATATCAATATCTTGAATTAAGTAAAGCTGTTCATGCCGATACAGAAATAAATTCTTCTAGAATAACAGGATTTATACAACACCGAATTCGTTTTAATAAACAAAGAAAAATTGAAATTGAAAATCACGATTCTCCACAAGAAATGCATGTAGACACTAGTTTTTATGATGACGACTATTTCACCTTGACTTTCGGAGTTAGAGGAAACCATTGGACTTACAATCAACAAACTGTGTTTTCTCCAAGAATTAATTTTAAATGGAAACCAGCTATCTATAAATTCAATAACGATACTTTTTACAGAAGAAATATTACGCTAAGGGCGGCTACAGGGTATTATTATCAACCTCCTTTTTTCAGGGCAGCAAGAAATTTATCGGGTGAATTAAATCCTGGAATAAGAGCACAAAAATCCATACATTTCGTAGTAGGAGGAGACATGGTATTCAATATGTGGGGAAGGAAATTTAAGGCAGGGTCTGAGTTATATTATAAGTTGCTTGATGATATTATTCCTTATGAAATTGAAAATGTCAGAGTAAATTACTACGGAGAAAATAACGCGACTGGATATGCAAGAGGTATTGACTTTAAAATTAATGGTGAATTTGTAAAAGGAATTCAGTCTTATGCTTCATTAAGTTGGTTGCAAACTAAAGAAGATATCCTAAATGATGGGTATTATCATTATTTTAATTCGAGTGGAGAAAAAATCGTACCTGGATATACGCTGGACAATATTCCAACAGACAGTTCTTTTATCGAACCAGGTTTTATTCCCAGACCTACTGATCAAAGGTTATCCTTTTCTCTGTTTTTTCAAGACGAAATGCCTGACGATTGGGATACTGAAAAAATTAAGTGGAGTACAATGAAACTCAATATAAATATCCTATTTGGAACCCGATTGCCTTATGGACCACCAGGAAATGAACGATATTCTGATACCCTTAGATCATCTTTGTATAGAAGAATTGATATTGGATTTTCGAAAGATTTAATTCAATCAGGAACGGACAAATCAAAATACAGTCAGAAATCAATCATACATAAAATTGATGCCATGTGGATTGCTTTCGAAGTGTTTAACCTCCTAGACATATCAAATACGACCAATTATACTTGGATTAACGATGTAAGTGGAAGAAAATATTCTGTTCCTAGTTTTTTAACTTCAAGGAGATTAAACCTTAAATTAGTAGCAAGATTTTAAATTTATAAAAAGAGTAAAGTGAAAAATCAAATTCTTAACCATGATGAAGTCCTTAAAAAACTGGAAAGAATTACTCATCAAATTATAGAAGATAATTACAATGAAAAAAATCTTGTGTTAGTTGGAATTAGTAAAAACGGATTTTCGTTAGCTGAATATTTTGCCAAAAAACTTAAAAGTGAATTTAATATCTCCCTTATAGAACTGAAAATCAATAAAAAAAGTCCAGCAATTGAAAATATCGTTCTTATTCCTGATTTAAACTTGGAAAATAAAAAAGTGATCCTAATAGACGATGTACTTAATACGGGAAAAACGTTAATGCACGCAGCAGCTTATTTGACCTCCAAACAAGTTGCTGGTATGAAAACTATTTCCCTCATTGATAGGAGACACAGATCATTCCCAATTAAAGCTGATTGGGCAGGATTAACACTATCTACTACCCTACTGGAGCACATTTCAGTAGAAATAACAAATGGGAAATATGAAGTATTTTTAGTTTAGTTTAATCTGCAAAATCAACTACACCACTTCCTAAATTATAGTAACCTGATTTAATAACTACGTTGTTATTTGCAACAGCATCACCAATTATTTGACTATTAGATGCCAAAGCTTTTGCGTTGTCAGCTGCATTAATTTTAATTACATCTGCTAGTTCTTTTCCCTGTCCAGCTTGTACTGCATTAGCAATATGATCCGTTAAGTGATTTAAATTGGGGCCATTATCGCCTCCGTTGACTGCAGCTGTAACAGCTCCGCAACTTTCATGACCTAACACCAGAATCATTTTACAGTTAAGGTGAGCAACTGCATATTCAATACTTGCAATTGAGCTTTTATTAGCAATATTTCCTGCAACTCTAACCACAAATAATTCCCCAATATTGCAGTCAAAAATCATTTCTGGCACAACTCTTGAATCGGCACAACTTAACACGATTGCAAAGGGTTGTTGTCCACCAGTTAAAGTACCTCTTAATTCCTTATCGCTTGAAGGATTTTCTTGATCATTCACGTATCTGTTGTTGCCTTCTTTTAATCTCTCTTGTATTTGATGTACATTCATGTCTATTAATTTAAATTATTAATTAAAAATTGTATGGTGTCTACCCCGTCAGCGTAATCAGAAAGCGAGGGGTTCTGTGCCGTTCCACAGGGTATACCACCCACACCAACTCTACACTGGATTTCGTCTTCAATATACTTTAATTTTTCATTCAATTCAACTATGTTATCAAAATACTCATAGTTGACTACACTAACAGGTGAATGTAGGTTTTTGTTTTCTCTAAGAATCATAAAGCCATTATCCAAAAATGAAATATCCTCTAGTAGATATATGGCTTTATTATAGTCATAATTGTTCATGTATTTCACATGATTCATTACCTCTTTTGCATGATAAAAGGATTTAAAAATGGAATTGACATCAACTCCTTTTTCAATGTATAATTTAGTTACCGATCTACAACCCAATCCAAAATAATCAAACACATCTTTAGATAAGTCATTCAGATTATTTTCGGTAGTTGAATTATCGATTACGGCAATAGAAGTTCTATTTTTTCTAAATAAGTGTGGTTTTTTTCCAAAGTAAAAATCAAAGTACCTATTTGTGTTATTACTGCCTGTAGCAATTACCACATCATAATCTTTTACTTTGCCATCTACTACTTCAATATCCTTCATGAGATTAATAGAGAATAAGGATAGAAGTTTGATCATAAATGGAATAATTACATCATCACTTTTTGAAAGTTTAATTTTTACCTTAAAACCTAATAGATAACAACTAATAAAGTCATGCCATCCCACCATCGGTAAATTCCCTGCTAAAATGAGTAAGACTGATTTTGAAGAGGAATGAGTTGGAATGGAATAATTACTAAGCCAATAATCTATATTTTTTTCTGTGAGTTGATCTGCCCATACAGACAACGAATGATAGATCATCTTTTCTGTAAACCATGGATTTTTAACATTAGCTAATTTAACTACCGATTTAAATTCATTGTAAATACTTTCTTCAATTCCCATTTCATACCCATTCCACTCCTGTGATTTTAACATCCATCTTAAAGAAGTTCCCCATTGAGATAATGCAGCTTTTCTATCAACAAAAGTATTAGTAGTCATATTCAATTTCTATATTTGCACAAAAATAAAAACCATTGCAGAATGGCCATAAAAATAACTGATGAATGTATAAACTGCGGTGCCTGTGAGCCTGAATGTCCAAATACGGCTATATATGAAGGTGGTGCAGAATGGAAGTTTTCTGAGGGAACATCGTTAAAAGGTCCCTA
>JAYYEV010000036.1:0-16380 GCA_036159515.1 Bacteroidota bacterium
CCGCTTCAATCACTAAGCTATGGACAACGGCCATGGCCGCGAGGATACTTAAGCCTAAGTATAAGTTTAAAACCATTGTAGGCTATCACGCAGAGATGGATACATCAAATCATACATTAAAGGGAGATTTATATGTAGTTACGAACGGTGATCCAAGTCTTGAAAGTCGATTCATAGCACAAAGTTTTTTAAATGACTTAAGACAAATATTAATTAATAGAAATATAAAGGTTATTGAAGGAAGTTTAAAAATATTACCAGTTGATAGCTATCATACTTGCAGTCAATGGTTATGGAGTGATTTGGGAAATTATTATGGCGCAGGATATTCCAGCTCCACTTTTATGGATAATATGGTGGAACTGTATTTTAATACCAATTTTTCAATTGGTGATACTTGTGAAATTTTAAATGTAATACCTACTACAGCTAGTTTTCTGTTAACTAATGAAGTTACCGTGGGAAAACAAAATCGTGATTTATCCTATGCTTTTGGGGCACCTATGCAAGACGAAAGGGTTATAAAAGGTAATCTACCTAAAAGAAATTTGCCATACAAGGTGAAAGTATCTATGCACAATCCTCAAGATTTTTTGTATGAATCAATTCAAAAAATGATGACCGCCTTAAATATTGTGGAGCTTAATCATTCATTTTCATTGAGTACTCTAACAGATACTTTATTGGAGTATCAATCACCAGAACTTAGGGAACTCATTAGAATTATCAATTTTGAAAGCAATAATAATTATGCAGAGCACCTCATGGTAGAGTGCTCAAAAGGTTATACTGATCACTATTATATTGATACTGCCGCAACATTCATGCAAAGCTATTGGTCAGAAAGCTTTTTAAACGAAGTTTATTTTAGTGATGGTTCGGGTTTATCTAGAAAAAATTTAATAACCCCTCAAGCCATGAATGGATTACTTGTACATATTTTAAATGATTTAAATTCTAAAGAAAAAGAATGCATAATGAGTTCCCTTCCAGTTGCTGGAATTTCAGGCACATTAAAATACATTGGAGGAAAAACCTCATTACAAGGTAATTTTAAAGGAAAAAGCGGATCTATGGGTGGAGTTAGATGTTATACGGGTTATTTTCAAAAAAATGAGGAATTCTTTCCATTTACAGTTATGGTAAATCATTTTTTAGTTTCCGATGCTAAAGTCAGAAAAGCTATAGAACAGCTAATGGCAGAGCTTTATTCAGCTTTGTAGCTACTAGGGGAATTTTGGGAACTTTTTAAAATCCGGCTTTCTTTTTTCTAAAAATGCATTTTTGCCTTCCTCAGCTTCTTCTGTTCCATAAGCCAATCTCGTTGCTTCTCCAGCATAAATTTGTTGTCCAACTAACCCATCATCAATTAAATTAAAGCCAAATTTGATCATTTTTATGGCTGTGGGACTTTTCATCATTATCTCTTGCCCCCATTCATAAGCGGTTTGTTCCAGTTTATCGTGTGGTACTACCTTGTTCACCATCCCCATTTCGTAAGCTTCCTGTGCCGAATAATCGTGACCTAAGAAAAATATTTCACGAGCTCTTTTTTGTCCTACTTGCCTAGCTAAATATGCTGACCCAAAACCACCATCAAAACTAGCCACGTCCGCATCAGTCTGTTTAAATATGGCGTGCTCTTTACTAGCTATAGTCATATCACAAACCACATGCAAACTATGTCCTCCTCCAACTGCCCAACCCGGAACGACTGCTATAACTACCTTGTTCATGAACCTTATCTGTCGTTGAACATCCAATATGTTAAATTTGTTAACTCCATCTAGGCCCTTGTAACCTCTTTTCGCTCTAACTCTTTGATCTCCACCAGAACAGAAAGCCCATCCACCATCTTTTGGAGAGGGTCCCTCTCCAGTAATAAGTACTACTCCTACATCTTGACTTTCATGACATATGATTAGTGCATCCAAAAGTTCGTCCACAGTTTTGGGTCTAAAAGCATTTCTCACTTCGGGACGATTGAATGCTATTCTTGCAACTCCATTAGCTATCTTAAACGTGATATCTTCGTATTCTTTGATGGTTTCCCAGTAGATCATGTTTAATTTACTTTTTAATTATACTAAAATAGTCATTTAAAATTTTCTCATTTTCTACATTACCGGTAAAAAACTCTACTATTTCAAATACATCACTTTCTAGAACACTTGGGATGATTTGCTCCGCCTCTTCTTCATTTTTTGCACAGTGGTAATTTAAATGATGGGTCTTTGCAATATTTTTAAGACTTAATGTATGTTTTGTTTCAAAATATTCTTCCAGAAATGGGGTATTTTTGGGTCCTGAAATAATTTTAAAGATCCCACCACCTTGATTATTGAAAACAAACAATTTTAAATTATTAGGTATGTGATTATTCCATAATCCATTTTGATCATAAATAAAACTTAGATCACCTGTAATTAAGATATTTGTTTTGGTATGAACACTCGCACTACCAATAGCTGTAGAAGTCGATCCCTCGATTCCGCTTACCCCTCTATTCCCAAAATAATTTAAATTCTTTTTGGTATCAAATAATTGAATATATCTAACACTTGTACTGTTTCCCATTTGAATTATGAAATCATCCTTTAAATATTTCTGTAAAATGTAGTGTGCTTTTAGGTCTGACCATACGCATGATTTTTCGAAATCAGCATGGTTTTTTGACGCCATTAAATCTTCCTTTTTCCAAAGATTGTGAAAGGCCTTATCTTCTCTTTTATTTTCTATTTGATTGGTTAATTGTTTTAAAAAATTTTTGGGTTCTAGAGGTAAAAATGCAGTGAGTGAAGAAAATACATCTTGAGCTCTGTTCGTTTCCTCCACATGCCAATGTTCAACAGGATTATATTTTCTTAATAACGTTTTTAACTTTTTAGAAATGATTGAATTTCCTACAGTAATAACCAGTTCAGGTAAAAATTCTGGTTTTCTGTAAATTCTCTCTAAAGTTCTGTCTATACAGCTTATTACATGATCACCATGAATATTGGATGTGCTTTCCGTGAGAATACATACGTCCTGATTTTGATGCAATTTACTTAAGATAGTATTAAGTTCATTATCTGGATGTAATGAACCACATACAATCATTTTTTTTTGGAATTTGTTCCATCTATTTAGTAAGCTGTTGAACTGATCATTAGAAATTTCTTTACTTATACTTATGTAATCAATTTTCCTTACTTTTTTTTCTGCTTGGGGAACTGTTTTGTAAAGGGGTTCTCTAAACGGAAAGTTGAGGTGAACGGGCTTCGAAGTTGTTTTTGAAGTTTGAATGGCTTCATTTATTATTACTCCAGTTTGCCACAATGCATCTGGATGGTCAAACATAGGTATTTGATAGCTTTTTTCAATGTAATTTGAATACATGTTTTGTTGTCTCATAGATTGACCTTCGCCATGATCTATCCATTCAGGGGGTCTGTCAGCAGTTATCACAATAAGTGGAATTTTTTGATAATATGCTTCCGCTATAGAAGGAGCATAATTTAAAGTTGCACTTCCGGATGTTGAGCATATGACGGCAGGTATTTTAGTCTGTTGTGCTATACCCAGCGCATAAAATCCTGCTGAGCGTTCATCCACAACCACTTTTTTGTCAAAAAATGATGAGCCATTAAACCCTATTACAAGGGGAGCATTTCTAGATCCAGGTGAAAAAATAACATGTTTTATAAGGTGTTGCTCTAGAAGCTGAATTAGTACTTGGACCCTGTATGATGCTGAAGTCATTAAGCGAATTTCTATATTTTTTTAATTACTGACAAAAGCGTTTCAGCTTTAATTTCTGTTTCATGAAATTCGTCATCAGGATTACTTTCAGCTGTAATCCCACCGCCAACATATATGTTTAATTTGTTTTGAAAAATTTTAGCACATCTAAGGTTCACAAATATTTCAGAATTATTATCATCAATTAAACCAAGATATCCACAGTATAGTTCTCTATTGTGAGGTTCATTTTCATGGATCCAATTAATTGCTTTTTGCGGTGGTAGACCCGCTATTGCAGGCGTAGGGTGGAGCTGATTAAGAAATTCATTTAAATCGGTATGCAATTTGAATTTGAATTTTTTATTTAAATGTTTGACGTTTCCAGCAACGTATTCTTCTGAGCTTGATTCGTATTCAAGTGTTCCTTGAATTTTGATGATTTCTCTAATATAGTCAGAGACATATTGATGTTCAATTATTTCCTTATTTCCCCATTTCTCATGGTCATTTTTAGCTTTACTTCCTGCCAATGCTTGTGTTTGATAACTTGTGGAGTTACCTTTTACTAATATTTCTGGAGTTACTCCAATCCATAAACCAAAGTCAACATGATTCAGCATATATTTGAATCCGTGATTATATGAATCACATAACTGAGTAAAAATCTCAAAGGCATTTTTAATATTATTCGTTTCTTGTTTAATTCTACTTAAAATGCATTTATCAAAATAACCATTTTTGCATTTTTCAATAATATCAGAAGCATTTTGTAGATAAGTGCTTTTTTCATCCGAAATTTTTTTATTAATACGATTAGTTTCTATATGAACACTTTTATTTAGTGGATGAAAGGATGAGGTTAGATGAAAGAGGTCTCCATTAAACGTACGTAAAACAAACCCATTTGGAATGTCATTTATGGAATTTTTCTTTTTCCATTCTCCTGTTCCAATAAATGAAATATCAGAATGTGGTTTTTGAAATATGACAAATTCTTTTTTGTCATTTAAATAAATCATTATTGAGAGGTTTTTTTTAGGATCATTACCGTTAGTCTACATAAAGAAATCAGCTTTTCTTGTCCATTTCTAATTTCAATATTCCAAATGTGTGTAGTTTTTCCTTTATGAACAAGTGTACCTTTACCATAAACATAGCCTTCATGTGCACTTCCTACATGATTTGCGTTTATCTCAAGTCCTATTGCAGATTCTTTTTTTAGGTCAATCATCATATAAGACCCAGCGCTTCCTATTGATTCTGCAAGTGAAACACTAGCTCCACCATGAAGAATTCCCATGGGTTGTGAGGTTTTGTCTTTAACCGGCATTTTTGCAACAATATAATTTTCTCCTATCTCTATAAATTCAATCTCTAAATGCGTAAGTAATGTTCCTTGTGATATTGTATTTAAATGCGCTGGAGTTAAGTTTTCTGGAAACATATTTATATTTTAATTAACAGCTTATTGGCTTTGTTTTGGCTTATGACTTCATACTAAACTTCAATAGTCATTTTTAATGGTAAAGTTAGCGTAGTCGATGAAATAAACTTGTCTTGATGATGTATTTCTTTACTACTTATATAAATAGATTTTAGGTAACTATGAAGGCCCTGACATGAATAAAATTAGTAATATAAAAGTAGTTTATTTAAGTCTATTATCATAATTTTACTTATGAAGAAAAACCTTCATATATGAAGAGAATTTTACTAGTTGAAGACGAAGAACATCTTCACTCGGCAATTAAATTGAATTTAGAATTAGAAGGATATCATGTTAGCTCTATTTATAATGGTAAACATGCATTACAAAAATTCAATGAAAGTAGATTTGATTTAATCATTCTTGATGTGATGTTGCCAACTATTAATGGATTTGATATATGTCAATCTATTCGTCTTGAAAACGATAATATCCCAATTATGTTCTTAACGGCCAAGTCTTCTAATGATGATATTGTGAAAGGACTTAAAATGGCTGATGACTACCTAACAAAGCCGTTTAATCTTAATGAGTTACTTCTCAGAGTGAATAATTTAATTAAAAGAAATAACAAAGTTGTAAATAACTTTAGCCAAGTTGAAATTGGACAATTTACAATTGATTTTAATTCATTTGTTGTCAGTGATTTGAATGGATCACCAGTGGAGCTTACTCATAAGCAAATTAAGTTGCTCAAATTATTTGTGGAAAAGCCCAATGAAGTCGTGAGTAGACAAGAAATTTTAGAAAAAATTTGGGGATTTGATGTTTATCCTTCTTCAAGGACTATTGATAATTTTATTCTTACGTTTAGAAAAATTTTTGAGAAGGATGTAGAACCATCTACCTATTTTAAATCCATTAGGGGGGTAGGGTATAAATTTACACCTAATTAACAAAAAGAACAGAATCTACTTGTTTCATTGTGAAAAAGAGGTATAACTGGATTAATGATCTCCTCTAATATAAGTTGAACTTCTTTTTCAAAAAGTTCCAAATGTGTATGTGTAAATTTATGTTCATTTTGAAGTTTTAAGCCCAATACGGGGGAGTTAGTGTTACTTAATGCAATGATATTGGCATAAACATCTTCATATTGCTCATGTGTACTCAAAAAGAGCATCGCGTAAAATAACAGTTGTAAAGCTTTCTGTTTATTTTTTATGTTTTCTATGCTCGAAATAGAAAGATCAGATTTAGATACATATCCTGTCTTGTAATCAATTAATCTCAATCCTTTTGAAGTGCTATCAATTCGATCAATTTTTCCTTTAAAGCAGCATTCCAAAATAGTGTCACTTAAAAGAAGTTTCTTTGAAGTTGAAAACTCTTTTTCAGCATATATAACCTGATAAAATCCATTCGTATTTAAATTGTAAAGCTCCTTTTCCAAATAATTTAAAATATATTGCTTAGACTGGTAAAAATTAATTTTGTTCTTCCCTTTTAAATGCCGATTGTCAGGAAATAAATTTTTAAATTGAATAGATAAACATTCCGCTAATTCTTTCTTCATTTTTTTTATGGCCTCTTTATCTATGTATTTATGAAACAGAAAGAGTTGTTCAAGAGTGTTGTGTATAGCAGTGCCCCATTCGCTTGATTCAATAAATTCATTTGGTTTGTGATTCTCTTTTATCCTTAAAACGTATTTAAAATAAAAATCAAGATTGCAGCTCAAATAGGTGTTAATAGCCGAACTTGATATTCCTGTTTTCATCCAGTTTTTTAATTTCAATATATCTTCTTTCTGTTTTAATGGTCGTTCTAAAATTGGGTTTAGTATCTGAGTAGTTTGATATGCATTAAAGCTTACATTTTTTTGATTTCCAAATTCGGTTTGGATTTGATGAATATATCTACTAGGCTCATTTGACTTTATTCCTGAGCTCTTGGAACTCAAGTATATCAAATGTATATTTTTAGGATAATGAATAGCCCTGTAAAAGTAGTATGCGAATAAGGCGTCTTTTTGAAAGTTAGAGGGAATATTATGCTTTCTTTTAAGCTCCTTAGGAATGTTGGTTTCCAGCATTTTTTTACCGGGAATATACTCCTCATTAAAGTTTGTAAAAATGATAGTATCACTATCAACCATTCTTGTTTCTAGTAGTCCAATTAATTGAATTGGTTTGTCTTGCTCACTAATTACAGAAATTCTTTTTTTCGTTAACTGATCAAATAAAATAGTTAATTTCTCTTTTAGGCTTAAATCAACTTTACTTTCTTTAATTTTCTGAATTAAATACTTCAATTCCTCTAAAATGACACAAATAACATCATTTTCACTTTGAATTTTTACGGCATATTTTTGAATTTCAGTGACTAGAATTTTTAGGGAAAATAATTCATTTTCTTTTTTAGATTCTTTAAAAGATGATATGGATTCCATTAGACTTCTAATTGAGGGGAAGTGAGTTATTATTTTGTTGCCTGATAATTCAAAATCTAATATGGATTGAAGCTCTTTTTGATACTTAAGATGATTTTTTTTTGTAATTAGCTTAAAACTTAATAATTCAGAAATCCAATCATGTGTAAAACTGTTCAATCTACTTTGAGAGAGAACAGAATCACACAAAAATTTAAATATCTTGTATGACTCAAAATGGTCTAATGGAAATCCAGAAGAAAAATTGATTTCATGATTTTTTGCTAGCCCATTAAATAAATATGGACTGAATTGTTCGTCCATATTTACTATAATAACATCATGGTTATCTTTACTAATGATTTTATCTACAACGTGGATTTGATGTTGCAAGGAGTCTACTTCATAGGTACATATATTTTTTTCTTTTAAAAAAAGATCGCCTCTAGGTTTATTATGGTACTTATTTGTTTGATTTCGGAAAAAATAACCAGCTTCATGATCATTATTTTGAATAAAAAATTCCTGAGTATCAACTAATATTTTACTTCCTAAATTAAATTTACAGATGGAATTAATGATTATTTTTTCTTTAGCAGATAATGCATTAAGGCCGACAAAATAGGTTTTGCCAACACTGGAGAATAATTTTTTTTCAGAGTGAGCAACTTTATCACATATCATTGCATATGTGCCCTGATTATTTTTTATCAGAGTATCACAAAACTTATTATAAATATTTTCTATAAGATTAATTCTAGAAAAATAATTTTTCTCTTTTAGATTTTCGTTTGTTTTGAATCCCCAGTTATCTAAATCACTTAGTCCCTTTAGGTCCTGAAAAAATTCTTTTTTATTAATGACGTGATTATCAATAGCATTAAGGTCATTTAATAGCTGCTTTAGGTCATATATATTGTTGTTAAATTGATTTTCTTTATCAACTTTTTGTAACACTTTTATTATTCCTAAATGAGCATCTAGGGGACTAATTTTTATTAAACTTGATAGAGATTCTATAAAGTCATTAATGGTTGTCATCTCAGGAAGAATACACGAACCGTCAATTTTCTTAATTAGAGATTTTTTAATAACATTAATTGATCTTGTAGAGGGTAATACAATTTTAACTTTGTGTAATTGATCTAGAGTTGATTCTCCCAGAATAGTGGATGAAACTTGATCAGCAAACTTAATCATCCTTAAATGTAAAAGAAAATTATTTGATAATCTCCCAGGTGTGATCTGCTAATAGCTTTACAGTACTAATAAATGAATGTGGACTGCCTTTTTTTCCCCATTCATTGGGGCCAACCATAAGTAATTTAAAGGATCCATCTTCTGCTTCATAAAGGTGATATGTATGAGAAATAAGAGGCTCGAACCTCATCTCAGCATTGTAAATCATGTGAGATACATCTATTCTTTCTTTCAACTTTTTTGCCTGTTCAGCTAACAAAGCCATCTGATCTTTAATTTGCTTTAACTGGATATCCGTCTGATGCTCCATGGCTGAAAGTGCCTTATTTTTAATAACTCCTTCTTTAGTTGGAATAACAGGAAAACTTCCCCTGTGGTGGCCATAGGTTAAGGAGTTTGGATTATCCGTTACATTATCCTTATCGATTGGATTAGATATATTTTTTTTGGATTTCAATATCTAAAATGGATTTGAGAATTTGGGATTATGTATGAATGCAGAATCAGATAGAGTTAATAAAAACGCTTTTAGTTGGCTCCTTTCTGTAGGGTTCAATTGTACACCACCTTGTGAAGCAAACTCTATGAGTGGATCTAAATTTGGAGAATTTGAATGAATTCCGGTACTATAAAACCCTATTACTTGATCTAAATTATTGAATCTACCGTCGTGCATATAAGGTGCACGGTATTCAATATTTCTAATAGAAGGCACTTTAAATTTAAAGTTGTCGGATTCAAGTCCTGTTACAAGCCCTCTACCACTATCTATTGGAAAATCGTCAAGTCCATTGTTTTTGTACGATAAATCGGTGCCTAATATCCCTCCATGACAGTGAAAACAATCACCACCAGTTAAGCTGTTAAATGAGGAAAACCCAGCATTTTCATCCGGAGTAAAATTGGCTTCATATCTCAACACTTTATCATACTTAGAATTCCCAGATATCATAGTTCTCAAAAATTGAGCTATAGCTTTTGCGGCAAGTATTGAGTCTGGTTCTAAAGTGCCAAATGCATTATAAAATAACTCTCGGTACTGATTATCATATCGAATTTCGTTAAGGAAATTACTCCATGTATTATCCATTTCTGTGCTGTCCATGACAGGCAGTAATATTTGTTCTTCTAACGAATGAATAGCTCCGTCCCACAGAAATTCATCTACCCATGCTAGGTTTTGAAGTACCATTGTATTTCTTTTACCTAAATCGCCATTTACGCCTGCACTAAATGGGGTATTATCAGAAAAAGCATATTGAGGTGCATGGCATGAGGCACATGAAATGGTATTGTTTCCACTCATTCTAGTATCCCAAAATAAATGTCTTCCTAATTCAATACCTTCTACTGTTAGCGGATTTTCTATTGGTATTTCAACAGGAGGGAAATGCGAAGGAACCTCTAATTCATAAGGTGTTGGGCCTTCTATCAATATTACTTCTTTTTCTTTTAAACAAGAAGATTGCGTGAAAACGATTAATAGGGTTGAAAATATGATGTTCTTATTAATCAATGAGGTTGTATTAAATTTGAGCAATTGATAGAAATAGACTGCGCTAATGTGAGGTTATCCATGGTGTGCGTAAAGTTGTCTTGTGCCATGTTTATTCCCCGAATAGTCTCGTGCCAATCTATATCGAACTCCACAATAAATTCCCTGCTATGATTCACGGATGTCGAAAAGGTAATCAAATTAGAATTTGAAGTAAGACCATCATTACCAATATGATAAACAAAAGATTCTCCTGACTCAAAAATGTTGTTTTTGTTTTTATCGACATATCCTTCTAAAACAATAAATAAATAACTCCAATATTGTGGGTCAATTCCCATTTGCCAATGCATGCTGGGTGTTTGGTAACTTAAGGGATTATTACCATCATAGGTAGCTGGGTCAATGTGATTAGTTATAGAATCTACACCAATTAAGCATTGAAATTCATTGATCAACGTGTCATAAATTAATCCCATGTCATATTGAGTTTCTAAAGGATTGATAAGAGCATATTTCAGGTTTGTAAAACGACTTGAACCGTTATAGCTATAATTCGTATTTCCGGCATAAATGGCAGCTCTTGTAAATTGAATCAGCGTACCGGAGTCATCTTGAAAATCGATTAAATAGGAAAAGGAATCCGTATTGAATTTATGATTAACAAGCCATATTAAGTGGTAAGCAGAATTGGTGTCATACTCACAAGTAGAGTCATTATAATTTGCAGATGAATTGTAATTAGAGGCTAATGGATCCGTACAACCCGGTTTTTTACAACTCTCTAAACCAAAGGCCAGAGTTACAACAAAGTAAACAATAAGGTATGGGAATTTGTAATTCAATTTTGCTATTTTCAGGCATAAAATTAGAACAAAAATAAATTATTAATCTAATTGTTTAATTAAACACTATGGTACTTAGGTGGTTACTATTTGTCTTATTTATTTGTTGTTTGCTATTATACAGTTCAAGTGCTGTTAAAACGGTATTCAAAAATCCTTTAGCGTATTATATTTTTGTGTTTATAAACCTGATGGTAATTGGTAATTTTGTTCTTCAGATCATACTGTTCAGAGATAAAGGTTTGATGTCACCTTATTTTACGTATTCCTTTGGTCTTTTCATTATGGTAATGGTTTTTCAATTACTTGTTGTATCCTTTTTATTTGTAGAAGATTTTGTCCGTTTACCTCAATGGATTTACCATTTATTTACAAAAGGATTTAAAAGCTCATTTGAGTACTCTCCTCAACGAAGGGAATTTATTTCGAAGCTTGCATTATTACTTGCTAGTATTCCTGTTGGTGCGTTATTCTTAGGTATGCTCAGAGGGAAGTATAATTACAGAGTGATTAAACATAAATTATCATTTGACAATTTACCGTCTTCATTTGATGGATTTAAAATTATTCATATTTCAGATTTTCATTGTGGAAGCTTTGATAATGTAGAAAAGGTAAAATATGGAATCAAAATGATTAATGATCAAAGACCTGACCTCATACTATTTTCAGGAGACATGGTAAATAATATGGCTAAGGAAATTTTACCGTGGAAAGAGATTATTCGTTCATTAGATGCACCTTTTGGGAAATTTGCGGTGTTGGGAAATCACGATTATGGCGATTATATTCCTTGGGAAAGCGAAACCATGAAGAAAGAAAACATGAATGATCTGTTATCGTACTTAAAGGAAATGGGGTTTCAAGTTTTACTAAATGAATCAAAACCAATAAAAAAAGATCAGGAAGAAATTGCTTTAATTGGAGTTGAAAATTGGGGTGCAGGAGGCTTTAAAAAGAACGGTGATTTTGATAAAGCTTCATCAGATGTGAAAGAATCCATGTTCAAAATATTACTTTCACATGACCCATCTCACTGGCAACAAAAAATTATTGAGCATCCTACTCATGTTGATATAACTCTTTCTGGACATACTCATGGAATGCAGTTTGGCATTGAAATACCGGGTTGGATTAAGTGGAGTCCAGTTAAATATAGATACAAATATTGGGCAGGAATTTATAAGGAGAAAAATCAATTTATTAATGTAAATAGAGGATTTGGTTTTCTGGCATACCCGGGGCGAGTAGGTATTTATCCAGAGATTTCTCTACTCGAGTTACATTCTCAAAAACCAGCATAATTGAAGCAGTTAAAGGTTTATAGATCTTCTGCAGGTTCTGGAAAAACATTTACTCTGGTTAAACATTACTTAACTATACTTCTTAAATCAGAGTCTCCTTATGCATTTAAGGAGGTTTTGGCCATAACTTTTACAAATAAAGCTGCTCAAGAAATGAAAGATCGTATACTTTATGAGCTGCAGTTGATGATTTATGATCCGGGTTCTAGTGATATGTTACCACTAATTTCAAAAGACACCTCAATTCAAGTTGAATCATTGAAATTGAAATGTAAATCCATCTTTAGCAAAATTATTCATAATTACAGTGATTTTAATGTGATGACAATTGATCGTTTTACAAATACAATCATAAATGCCTTTTCTAAAGAACTAGATCTATTACCTTCATATGATATTGTATTAGATGAAAAAGTATTTCTAAGTGATGCTATCTCTCAATTTATAGATGAGTCCTCAGCTGATGAGAAATTCTTACAATTGGTTTATAGTATTATTGATGATGCCATTAAACAAGGGCTTAAAACAAATATTGAAAAGCAGTTAAACCAATTAGAAAAAATTCTGATTCTAAATCAGCAAAAAATTAAACATTATGATCAGAACTTTCTTCAAAATATAAGAACAAGTCTGTCAAAAAAAATGAATGATTTGCATAATGAAATAATCATTCAAATTAATCTGTTAAGTCAATTTATCTTGAAGTATCATATTTTAGAAAACTGGTCACCATACAACAGACTCTCAAAACTTATAAAATTGAAAGAAAATATTGTTGAAGTGGATATTGAGTTCATTTTACAATATTACAGCTGGATAGATGATCACAAGTTGTTTAAGAAAAGTCTTTCTAAAACAGATCAAGCCTCGGTAAATACTTTCCTAAATGATGCTGGGCCTTGCATATATGAAATTCTCGATAATTTAAAAGTGTATGTTAAATATCGCGAGTTGACTAAGTTATTTGTTCCTTTCTTAATGGTTAATTCACTTTATTCTAAATTAAAAGAGTTAAAAACAGAGCAAAATGTAATTTTAATTTCAGATTTCAACACCCTTATAAGTGACATTATAAATAATGAGCCAGCAGGATTTATTTTTGAAAGAATAGGTAGTAGGTTTAATCATGTTTTAGTAGATGAATTTCAGGATACTTCTGTGCTACAATGGCATAATCTTGTTCCTTTGATTCATGAGTCAATCTCAAATGGTGGAGAAAATTTAATTGTTGGAGACGCTAAACAAGCTATTTATAGATGGAGAGAAGGTGATGCTCAACAATTTATGGACTTACCAAAATTACCAAGCTTAGAAAATAGAATAGAATACGAAACTCTGTTTGAATATGGCTTTGAACCAGGTTATTTGGAAACAAATTGGAGATCTACATCAACAGTTATAAAGTTTAATAATACTATATTCAATGAAGTTTCAACTCTTTTCGATATAGATAATATTAAAGAAGTTTTTTATCGGTCTAAACAAATTACATATCGTAAAGACATAGGATCAGTTGATGTTAACTTCAATGACATTGCACTAAAAGATTATTTAGAAAGTAGTATAAAAAGTATAATTGATGTAGGATATTCATTTTCAGATATTACTATATTGATAAGATCTAGTAAAGACGGTTTGGAAATTGCAAATGCACTTAATCGTCTTGATATTCCCTATGTATCAGAGGATAGTATCTACTTGTTTTACAGCGTACAATTTAAATTATTGTTTTATGGTTTAAGCTATTTTGAATCAAGGAATAATGATGATTTAAAATTACTTCTCCATCATTTATGTGTATTAAATGGAGAAATAGCCTCAAATTCAGAGTCAATTTTAAATATTGATTTTGATCATTATATAAGTTTAAGAGACTATCACAAGCTTGAATTTATTTTATCTATCTTAAACCTTTCCAAAAAAGATGCTTTTATTGACTGTTTTAATGACCAGTTTTTTCAATTAGTAGTTTCAAAAAAATATTCCATACATAGATTTTTGGAGTTTATATGGGACGAATCAAAAAAAATTAGCGTTGATAATAACAATAATAATGCAATTCAAATTCTTACTATACATAAATCAAAGGGGTTAGAATTTCCAGTAGTTATTTTACCAATAGGAAATTGGTCATCAAAAACAAATTTATACCAGCCATTTATTTGGGTTGATGGAGTAACGGTTGGTCAAAATGAATTTGATTATTTCATTGCTAAAATGAATAAGAAATTATTGACCGCACTTGATATGGAGAATCTGTATAAAAAAGAAGAGCAACTGAATATTTTAGATGATTTAAATCTTTATTATGTCGCATTCACTAGAGCAGTAGACCATTTATTTATCAATTTTTCCGGTAAGTCAAAAAAAGGAGAAGTTTCAGATATACTTAAAAATTCAATTAAACGAAATGAAAATTTCAATGAAAATGAAAAAAGATTTTTTGATGGAAGGTTAGAAAAATATGAAAAGAAAATAAAAAGCAAACTAAAAAAACCGTTTGTATTAGATGATGGAGTTAATTCAGAATTTCAAATAAATTATTCATTAGCTAATGAGAAAAATTTAAATTTTGGCAGTGTTTTTCATCAGATAATGAGTAAGGTGGGTACGAACTTTACGGATGGATTTAATTTTGCTTTAGAATTAAAAGAGCAATATAAAATTACCCATACTGATTATGAAAAATGTTGTGCATACTTAGAGGTATTAAGTAAATCCAAGAATTTATCCTTTGTGTTTGAGGAATATGATATTTTGTATACAGAAAAAGAAATCGTGAGTAGTAAGGGAGAAATTATGCGTATAGATCGGATGTTTTATGATCAAAATTATTGG
This sequence comes from Bacteroidota bacterium, assembly GCA_036159515.1. Taxonomy (GTDB): domain Bacteria; phylum Bacteroidota; class Bacteroidia; order Flavobacteriales_D; family Parvicellaceae. The sequence continues at coordinate 15,266 of JAYYEV010000036.1, forward strand.
TGGATTATTGATTATAAAACAGCTAAGAAAACACCTTCAGATATTGATCAAATAGAGACCTATATGAGTGTTTTAAAAGAAATAGGTTATCAAAAAATTAAAGGGATGTTAATCTATTTACCTCATTTGGAGGTTATTCATATTTGATATTATTGGGATAGTCTGTAATGATGGCATCTACACCTATTTTAACCAATTCATTACTTATTTCAATCTCATTTACAGTCCAGGCATAAAGCTCTATATTTTCTTTGTGTGTCTTGTGAACAAACCTAGGTGTGATAATCTTATAATCTAATCCAAATGCGTATGGAGTGAAATGCAGAGGTCCTTTGAGTTTAGAAAAACTCTTAAAGGGTTTGTCTTCTAACAATACGTATCTTTCTTCTGGCATTAGTGTATAAAGTTCGTTTAAGATTTCTGGGTCAAATGACATGTATATGTAGTTTAACTTTAATGGACTATCTTTTACATGATTACATATGATATCAGCATATTCTTTTGGATTTGGATAGTATTCGTTGACTAGTAAGGGTTCGGATTTAATTTCAAATAGAATAACACCTTTATATCCATCCAGTTCCTTTTCTACCTCTTTTAGAAGAGGTTTTGACTCAATAATTTTTTCTTGATTTGGAAATTTTTCATAAAACTTACTACCGCAGTCAATTAGTTTAATCTCTTCACTGGACATTTCATAGAGGTTTTTTTTAGTAAACCCTTTTTCTTTATGTATGGGTTGGCAGTATGTGGTATCTATAAAAGGCTCATGCGAAATAATAATCTCATTATTCTTGTTGACGACAATATCCCATTCTATTCCATCTGCACCATATGCAATGGCCTTTTTAAATCCTTCTATTGTGTTCTCTGGATAGGTACCTCTACATCCTCTGTGTCCAATAAATTTTGTTCGATGTTGAGAAATGATTTCCATTGTCATGAGAAATAATACAATTGGAAAAATTATTCTCATTTAAATTTATAGAGTGTACCACTTTGGCTAAAGAAACCATTTTTGACGTTAAGGGTAAAGAAGTAAGCACCATTGGGGAGTTCTCCACCTACACTATTTCTACCATCCCATCTGAGGTTATTTCCAGTTGATATGAACT
>JAYYEV010000037.1:0-9511 GCA_036159515.1 Bacteroidota bacterium
TACCTTTAATTATCCAAAAGATTTGATCATCATGGCTATGGAAGGTAATGGAAATAATTTACTTGGTAAACGAGCTTCTTTTGATGGGTTAGGTTTTGATTTTACGCACTGGAGAGAATATGCTGTTCATTGGGTACACGACGTAGATCATAAATTTTCTTATGGTGCCAGATTAAAGTATCTGTATGGAATGGAAAACTTTACAACTGATGTAAGTTATATGGGCATAACCACAGATCAAAATACACATGCGCTTACCTTCGATATGAATTTTGATTTTCGAACAGCTGGGCTACCTCTGGTCATGATTGACGATTCCATACCTTGTATTGGTGGAATAGACATGAACGATTCTGCTATGGTTCAAGCCTCAGGTTTAGATGGTAATTTCCTTAGTAATTATATGTTTGGTAGAAATAACAATGGTTTAGGCATAGATCTTGGATTTAATTACCATATAAACGATAAATTACTACTAGAGTTTTCAGTACTTGATCTTGGCTTTATTACTTGGAACGATTATACGGCTAATTCTCAACTAGACGCTTGGGATTATACGTATGATGGTATTGATAATCCTATTACTGTTTTTGGCCAAGGTACGAGTGTAGAATTTTTAAAGAATATTCTGGAAGACTCTATTGAAGCTTCACTTTATGACAACTATCAATATTCCACACCTAGTTATTCCACTTCCTTGAGAACTAAGATTTATGCTTCCATGGAGTACATTGTTGATCATAATAATTTTGTGTCTTTAAGTCTATATTCCTCTTTTGTCAGAAAAAGATGGAGAAGAGGTCTTGGAATTGCCTACAACTATCATTTAGGTAATTTCCTTTCAGCTACGGCTAGTTATTCTATTTACAATAGAAGTTATTCCAATGTAGGTTTAGGTGTCTCTGTAAATCTTGGTCCAGTTGAATTGTATTGTCTTACCGATAATATCCTTGCATGGGGTATGTTTAATCCGACCGATAATTTGGGAGGTAACGGACAAGCAATTAACATAGACACTAGAAAGGTAAAGAATGGCCAAATACACTTTGGTATGAACCTTACTTTTGGAAGGGATAAGAAAGAAAAACCAGAAGAAGAAACGGAAGAAGATAGAGCAGCGCCTGTTTCAAATGAAGGAGATAAAGAAGCTGATACAGATAATAAGGGGAATACAGAGACTAAAAATGGTGTACAAGGGATGCAAAGAAAAACAGTTTACGGGGACAAGGAAGTTGAACCTAAAAGAACAGACTATAATGAAGGTTCAAAAGGCAAATCCTCATCAAAATCAGAGTCAAAGTCGGGGAAAAAGCCCAAATCAAAATCAAATTATAATAAGGAAACCAAAACCAAGGAAAACAAAAGAAAGGGTCCATTGGTCCCAAAAGTTGAAGAAACACAGTCTAAAGACAGAACCTATAGAAAAGTCTCTACTAAGATTTAATTTCACTTAGAAAATAGTATGCAATTGAAACTTCTGTTGTGAGTTTCTCGTAATTGTGGTCTTTATGATATATTTACACAATATATACCACAACTAATTTTTATGAGTAATATATCGGAGTACTACGCAAAAAATAAAGAGTTCTTAATTGATTACTTACCAGATGAATTATTTATAAACTTAAATGATAGACAAAGAATTAATTACAGAATTGTTCGTGAGAATAGTGTTCAAATGCAAAATACAAAGCGAGAAATTAAGGAGATAGAAATAGAGTTAAAGAAGAAGAAAGCAAAGCTAAAAAGCTTAAAAAAAGAGATGATTGGAACTGTTGATAGACCTGGTTACTTATTAAAAATGAATGCCGCAAAAGAAGACTTAAAACCCTTAATGGATTTGTACACCTTTTCACTTTCTATTGGTTTTAGACTTCATAAAACAAAGAAAAAATCAGAAGCTTTACCAAAATTATATTTGCGCGTTCAAAACTACGAAAGAAGATTTAAAAATATTTATGTAGGGAATATAGACTACGCAAAAACCTTTCTTTCTGAAGTGTCCTATCCATCCGTTGAAAATATCTCAATAGATGAAATTAAGGACGAAATAAAATGTGTGTATTCGGCCTACATTAGACATTACATTTGGAAAAAAGATTGGAATCAATTTTTTAATGCTAAACATGATTTAAGTGCAGTTAAGGAGTGGAGTATCCAAATGGGATCTGATCGCTTTCGTTGGTAAATTAGAATTTTTGTACATTTCTTCTGTGATTAGATACGTCATTTTATTGTTATTAAACCCTATATTAATGTATGGTCAATGGGATTTCAATCCAAAATATACCAGCAAATCCTATTACGACTCAGGAAAGATATTATCTGAAATAGACTATAAATCTGGCATAAGAAATGGGAATTGTACATATTATTTCGAAAATGGAAATAAGCAATCAGAATCTTACTATTTAAATGGAAAGCTCAAAGGTAAATACAAAAGTTATTATGAGTCAGGAGAGTTAAGAGAATTGGGGGAATATTTCTATGATAAAAATAACATCTACAGTAGAAAAATTGGTTCTTGGAAAACCTTTTACAAAGATGGAAAACTAAAATCTGAGGCCATCATGGAGAACGGAATAACCACCCAGTGGAAAACCTACAATAGGGATGGGGAAATTAATGATGCTGATACAGGTTGCTGATTCAAAATGAAAATTGAGGTTTTTGGAATAAAAGGTACACCAATATGGTTCTTTACACCCTATACATTTACGGTAGATATTCCATTATATTCTGAACTAGAACATGATAGGACATATCACTCATCAGAACTGATCTATGAAGATAGATTAGCTATTGAAAAAAAATTAATAACTGCTTACAAAGACATCCATAAAGAAACAGTTTCGGATAACAACAAGCTTACTTACTTTGTTGATCAATTTGAGTTTTATGTTTTGTAATATCATTGAAATTTAAAAATTCATTAGTTTTAATTAAATATGACACCATTAGAAATGAAAAAAAGCACACTTACTTTAATAGTTATAATCATAACTTCTCTTATATCTACAAACCACAATGCACAAGAGAATGTAACCTATCAAAAGCCTCCGAAAGAGATACTTGAATTAGTAGATGTGGAGCTTGCCCCTCGTACATTTTTCGACTCGAAAAACAAAGTGATGCTATTGGCTTACAGAGATGCATACAAAAGTATAGAAGAGCTATCCATAAAGGAGTTAAGATTAGGAGGCTTAAGAATTGATCCTAAAACATTCATTGGGAGTAGAACTCGATATTATAACAACGTCAAGGTCAATTTCATTGAGGGAAAACCAAAAGTAGTTGACGTTTTAGGATTGCCAAAGAATCCAAGACTAGCTAATTTTAATTGGTCTCCTGACGAAAGAAAAGTAGCTTTTACCAATACTACAACTAAAGGAGTAGAAGTTTGGGTATTGGATGTAGAACGTTGTGAAGTCAAAAGAATAACAGATGCAAATGTGAACGCTAATTTAGGCGATGTAATTAACTGGTTCAAAGATAGTGAACACCTTTTGGTGAAGATGAAATCTTCCAATGCAGAGCCGCTTATTGATGGAGATAATCAAATACCAACTGGTCCAACAGTTAGTGTAAACAACGGTAAAAAAGCACAAAATAGAACGTACCAAGATTTGCTAAAAAACAAAACCGATGAACACAACTTTGAACAACTTGCTTTATCCGATTTGTATAAAGTCAATTTAGCGGGTGAAATGGACCCTTGGTTGGCAAATGACATGTTTCGAAATGTCAGCTTTTCGCCTGATGGAGAATTTGTAATGGTGAAAACTATAGCCAGACCATTTTCTTATATCGTTCCCTATTATCGTTTTGCTTCTAAAACCACCATTTATAAGAAAGATGGAAGCTTGGTTAAAATCATAGCTGACGACCCGCTTGTGGAAGATATGCCCAAAGGTTTTATGTCTACCGTAAATCATAAACGGTCTTTTCAGTGGAGAGCTGACAAGGCTTCGTCATTAGTATATGTAAAAGCATTAGATGGAGGAGATGCCAACAATGAAGTGGAATTTAGAGATGAAGTTTTTGAATTAAACCACCCTTTTGAAGGAGATGGAAAGTCTATGGTAAAGACCATTAACCGATACAGTGGAATTAGTTGGAGTACAGATGAGGTTGCTTTTTTATATGATTATTGGTGGAACACCAGAAATGCCAAAACATACACCTTCAATCCAAGTAAACTAGACAATGATCCTCAAATTATTTTTGACAGAAACTATCAAGACAAATACAACGACCCAGGGAATATGGTTATGGTAAAAAATGAATTTGGCAGAAATATAGTGCATCAAAAGGATGGTATAGTTTCACTTATTTCCGATGGATTCACCAAAGAAGGGCAATTCCCCACACTATATACAATGAACTTATCATCAGGTACAAAACAAACACTATATAAATCCAAAATGGCTGATAAGCTGGAAAATATCATTCGATATATTCCTAAAACAGGGCAAGTAATAACCAGAATAGAGTCACCAAATGAATACCCTAATTATTATATCAAAAAGTTAAAAAGCAAAAAACCAAGTGCTTTAACTTCATTTGAAAATCCATTCAAAGGACTGGAGGATGTGCATAAAGAAGTTATAACCTATAAACGAGAAGATGGGATAGAACTCAGTGGAACATTATACTTGCCTTTAGGGTACGATCAAGAAAAAAAAGAAAAGGTTCCTTTGATTATGTGGGCCTATCCTGTGGAATACAAGGATAAATCCACAGCCGGCCAAAATACGCAAAACGCCAATCAATTTACTTACCCTTACTATGGTTCACCAATATATTGGGTAACTAAGGGATATGCTGTACTTGATGATGCTGCCTTCCCTATAATTGGTGAGGAAGATGAAGAACCGAACGATTCCTTCAGAAAGCAACTGGTTGCCAATGCGGAAGCGGGTATTACTGCAGTAGATAAGTTAGGTTACATCGATAAATCCAGAGTGGCTATAGGAGGTCACAGTTATGGAGCATTTATGGTAGCCAATTTATTATCTCATTCTGATTTATTTGCCGCAGGTATTGCTAGAAGTGGTGCGTACAATAGAACATTAACCCCTTTTGGTTTTCAAAGCGAGGAACGTTCCTATTGGGAGGCCCCTGAGATTTATTACAATATGTCTCCTTTTATGCATGCTGATAAAATGAAACATCCCCTTTTGCTGATTCATGGAGAAGCGGACAACAATTCAGGGACATATCCCTTGCAAAGTCAGCGCTACTTTAATGCACTTAAGGGCTTAGGAGCTACAGTTCGTTTAGTGATGCTTCCAAAGGAAAGCCATGGATACAGAGCTAAAGAAAGCATCCTTCACGTACTTTGGGAGCAGGATCAGTGGTTAGATAAATATGTAATGAATAAGAAATAATTTAAAAGACACGTAATTTTCAATACAATGATGAAGAAACATATTGCCATTCTATGTATCGCTTTTATCAACCTATATACTATTAGATATTCTTTTTCACAATCCAATACTATTGATTGTAATAATGTGACTTATTTAGAGGATACCTTCTATGTTTCTGTAAATAATAATTTCATATCAAATACCATTTATTACAATGATTCTACTAGCATGATTTATCCCAATCATTGTTTAATTCTTGATGACAGTTCATTAATTACGGTAAGGTATTTTTCGGGTGTGTTTAGTACTGGATTCGATTGTCATATATTTACTCACCTTACACAAAACTCTACAAGAGATACGTTAGATTTTGATTTCCAGGCAACATTTAGCTCTACTAATTTTCCAAATAATACAGTTGTTAATGGAAATTTAGTTTTATCAGATGTTAATTCAACTTGTACTAGTCCAGTAACTATTATACTTCAACATAGTACGTTAAATTCATCAGGGATAGTAATTGAAAGAAACAAAAAACTATTAAAAACACTTGATTTTTTAGGAAGGGAAATAATTCCAATGCCAAACACCCCATTCATTGAAATATATGATGATGGTAGTGTAGAAAAAAAGATGGTAATAGAATTTTAGTAAAAGTAGCTAACCCACTTATTTATAGGATTTACATTAATGGAGTAAATTAAAATACTGTTATGAATAAAGTTTTAATAATTGGAGGAACAAGTGGGATTGGCAGAGGATTAGTTGATGTGTATCTTAAAAATGGGTATATAGTTGGTGTTGTGGGAAGAAGAACCGAAATTTTGAATCAAATTAAATTAACAAATCAAAATGTTTTTATTGAAACATTAGATGTATGTGATATTGCAAAATCAAGTGAGGTCTATAATTCTTTAATAACAAGTATGAAAGGTATTGATATCGTAATAAATTGCTCGGGCTGGGGTGAGGTGAACAGAGAATTTAATAATGATATTGATTTGAAGACAATTCAAACCAATGTTGTAGGATTCACACAAACTATGAATTTCTTCACAACCTATTTTCTAAATAAAAATAATGGGGTATTGGTTAATATTAGTTCAATTGGTGGATTGAGAGGAGGAAAATTTATAGGTTCATATAATTCATCAAAATCATACCAAATTAAATTTTTAGAGAGTTTATCCATTTCTTTTAAAAAACTTAAAAAAGATATTCAAATTACAGATGTTAGATTGGGCTTTGTAGATACTGATATGCTAAAAGGAAAAGGGTTTTGGGTTTCATCAGTTGATCATATTTGTAATAAAATTTACAAGGGAGTGAAAAGTAGAAAAAGTGTAATATATAATGATTTCAGATGGTTTATAATCTCAAAATTATTAAGAATATTACCCAAATCAATGTTGTAATCCAATAGGAATTTTACGGAATAATAAAATAAAAACTTTATTCCACAGTGATGGTTTATTCTTTCGGAGTGTTTATTCTTACCCTTTAAAACTAATCCAAAACTTTCTTAATAGATTATTCTCAATTGAGAATTTCAGTTCGAAATAATTTTTATCAATCATCCCTTTACTTTCCATTTTACGCAGAAGGTCTTTGTTCCTCTCTTCTAGTTTGATAATTTCAGATTCATCAACTATTCGGTTGGATTTAGATGAATTGTATCCTCTTTTTACATACACTAAGTTCCATAAATCATCAGAAAACATAAAACTCCAAGGTATCATATGGTCAATTGAAACATCTCCATCAAATTCTTCACCACTAATAAAACATACCTTATCAGTTAAGGATATATACTTCTTAAACTTATTTAACGATTTTATTCTTACACCAACTCTATCATTTATCTTAATTTTCTTTGATATTCGTGGAGATGAATTGTATGTTTCTAGAATTTGAACCCATCTGTAATTGATAACCTCAAAAAGAATGTCAGAATATTCTTTCAATATTTGGGGTTTTTTCACCTTTATGGTTCTTCCTTTTCTATCTAAATCATATAGTTGATATTCTTTATCACCAACATTGAGAAACCTATGTGATACATTTTCAGAAAGGATTCTGTTAAGGTATTTAGTGTCAATATCTACCTTCTTTTCTATCCTTTCAAACTCTATTGGTTGTAATCCATATTTAGATTGATATTCTTCAATTTTAGATTTCACATAAGAAACAAATGTGGGTGGTTTCAGAGGATTAGAACCTTGTTGTAAATCAAAAAAGATAGTTTGATTCCAATAATATTTGAACATCTTTAATGATATTCTATCAAAATGTATCGGTTCTTCTGAATCATCTTCAAAACAACACTCAACAATGGATTTACCCCATCCCATTTTGTAAGTGTTATCTACACTACAATTTTTGATTACTTCAAACCAATTAGAAAGGGTAAAATTCATAAATCGAATTTAGTGAAATTTAATTTGTCAAAACTTCAATAATCGGTTGAGAAACCTCTACAATATCCTCTCTATTGATTCGTTCCTTTCTAATCTTTCCTTTCTTGTATATTGAATGGACATGGGAATTTGTAAATGTTTTACCAAGAGGTGTTTTCAATCCATCTTCATTAAAGATTTGAGATATCTTTCTGTATCCAATAGGAGTTACACTTTTATCCTTATATCTACAAATACGATTAAATAAATACTTTTGGTATTCAGAATAATTTGAATCCCACAATTTGGTAGTAACAATTGAAAATGAAAACTTTACGATGAGGTTTAGGGGGTAAGAATAACCACCCTGTAATGTTACTCCACCGTCACAGACTTGGCTAAATTTCTGGGCTGGTCTACGTTCTTACCAAGCAGTACAGCAATGTGGTAGGACAACAATTGTAGTGGAATGGTGGTGAGAAGTGGCGAGAGAAGTTCTAAAGCCTCTGGGATTTCAATGACGTGGTCTGCCAATGCTTTGACTTGGGTGTCCCCTTTGGTTACAATCCCTATGATTTTTCCTTTTCTCGACTTTATTTCCTGGATGTTACTCACAATTTTTTTATAGTGACCATATTTTGTGGCGATGACCACAATGGGCATATTTTCATCAATAAGGGCAATAGGCCCATGTTTCATTTCGGCCGCCGGATAGCCCTCAGCATGTATATAAGAGATTTCTTTTAATTTGAGCGCCCCTTCTAAGGCCACTGGAAAATTAAACCCTCTTCCCAAATACAGGAAGTTGGTGGCGTCTTTATAAATGCCTGCAATCTTTTTTGTTAGGGCATCTGACTCAAGGACTGTTTTGATTTTTCCAGGAATGGTTTCAAGTTCTATTAAATGACGTTTATAATCTGAAGTTGAAAGGGTTCCTTTGGCCTTTGCCAATCTCAAAGCTATCATGGTAAGCAGTGTAATTTGAGTTGTAAAAGCCTTTGTAGACGCCACTCCAATTTCAGGGCCAGCGTGCGTATAGGCGCCAGCATCCGTTTCTCTGGAAATTGTAGAGCCTACAACATTGCAAACGCCAAAGGCAAAGGCCCCATTTTTTTTGGCCAGTTTGATGGCCGCCAAGGTATCTGCGGTTTCGCCAGATTGTGAAATCGCAATGACGATGTCCTTGTCAGAGATAATGGGGTTTCTGTATCGAAACTCTGAGGCGTACTCAACTTCAACAGGGATTCTTGCGATCTCTTCAAAAATATATTCTGCCACCAATCCAGCGTGCCAAGAAGTGCCACAACCAACAATGGTGATTTTTTGAGCATTTGATAATTTTTCTATATTGTCATCAATGCCTGACATTTTAACAAGGCCTTTGTTGACTTTTAATCGGCCACGGTAGGTGTCTTGTATGGCCTTGGGCTGTTCAAAGATTTCTTTGAGCATAAAATGGTTGAAGCCTCCCTTTTCAATTTCTTCAATATTGAGCTGTAATTCCTGAACGTAAGGGTCGAAGAGGTCGCCGTTTTTTATATTTCTAAATTCCGGTTCTTTGTGTAGTCTAATGACAGCCATTTCCTCGTCCTCCAAGTAAACGGCATTGTTGGTAAATTCAATAAAGGGTGACGCATCACTAGCGATAAAATACTCATCCTTTCCAATGCCAATGGCGAGTGGACTCCCCAGTCTTGCAACGATAATTTCGTTGGGTTTTTTTAAATCTATAATTGCAATGGC
>JAYYEV010000038.1:0-10107 GCA_036159515.1 Bacteroidota bacterium
CCCAAAAGAACAGGACTTTCAATACCTTCGTTAAGAATCAATTCATGAAGATCATCAGCCATTAGTTCGTAGTTCATCCTAGAATCATGTGGCGATCGTCCATGATTCCTTAAGTCGATTAAATAAACGGTAAATTTTTCTGCAAATTTTTTACCTAACATCCCCCAATTATCCGAAGAACCAAAAAGACCATGGATGATCATGAGTGGTTCTCCATATCCTATTTTTTTAAAGTGTAGTTTCATTGTTTTAACCTACTTAGATACATATTTACGGTATTTTCCATGCCATAATTGAGTGCATCGGCTATTAAAGCATGACCAATGGACACCTCTAACAAGTTCTCTATATTAGAGTGAAAATAGGTGAGGTTTTCAAGGTTTAAGTCATGACCAGCGTTTATTCCTATTTCTAACTTGTTGGCCAATTTCGCAGCAAGTATATAGTCTTTAATTGCATCTTCTGGATTTTTATTGTAATTAGCCGCAAAATTTTCAGTGTAAAGCTCTATACGATCTGTATTTAGCAGTGCAGCCCCATCAATCATCTCTTCAATTGGGTCCACAAAAATAGAAGTCCTTATGTTTTTTGATTTAAAAAGAGAAATCATCTCTGATAAAAAACTCCTTTCTTTCAATGTATCCCACCCATGATCCGAGGTAAGTTGTGAGGTGTTGTCGGGAACCAAGGTAACTTGATCAGGAGAAGTTTCAAGTACTAAATCTACAAAGGAGGATTCCTTGGGGTTTCCCTCAATATTGAATTCAACTGAAAGTACTTTTTTTAAAGCTCTTACGTCATCATATCTAATATGTCTTTCATCAGGTCTTGGGTGAACCGTAATTCCCTGAGCTCCAAATTTTTCTAAATCAAGAGCATGTTTAATTAGATCAGGTGTATTTCCCCCTCTTGCATTTCTTAGGGTTGCGATCTTGTTAATGTTTACACTTAGTCTTGTCATAATTAATGCAAAATTAAAAGACAATTTATTTTCTTACTAAGTTTAGTTGTATTTTTGATTGTAAGGATGAAAGCTGCTGAGCTAATACATAATGATGTTCCCCCTATTCTTCCAGAAGAAAGCATGGAAAAAGCGCTATCTTGGATGGATGAATTTATGGTGAAACATCTTCCTGTAGTAAAAGAGGGGAAGTATTTAGGTTTAATTTCTGATGAAATGATCCTAGACCATAATACTCTAAGTGATGATGTAAATAAATTGAGCTTAATAGGGCGTCAATTTGCTGTCAAAAGAACTGCTCATCTGTACAAAGTGATACAGTTGATGTCCATCCACCATCTAACTTTAATCCCTGTAGTGGGTGATCAGAACGATTTTTTTGGATCCATTTCTTCTAATCACCTTATGAATATGGTTGCATTACATACGGGATTTAATCAGTCGGGTGCTATAATTGTTTTACAAATGAATGATTTTGATTACCAGATGTCACAAATAGCGCAAATTGTGGAAAGCAATAACGCTAAAATTTTAGGATTTTACACGGAATCAGTTCCCGATAGTAATCAACTTCGAGTTACTTTAAAATTAAATCAAAGTAAATTAGGCCCTGTTCTTCAAACGTTTTCAAGGTATGATTATCATGTTTATGAAATTTTTACAGATGATGAAACAACGAACGAGTATCAAGACAGATACGATCATCTTATGAATTATTTGAATATCAATTTATGAAAAGAATAGGTATATATGGCAAGTCCATAAATGATAAAAATTTACCATTTCTAGAAAAATTGGTTTCATCTATTAGAAGCAAGATAAATGCAGATTTATTTTTTCATCAAAATTTAAAGGATTTTAATCAGTTGTTTTCGACTCATAAGAGTGAACAGATATTTGCGGGACATGATTTAATTAAAAATCCAGTTGATTTGCTAATAAGTTTTGGTGGCGATGGTACTTTTTTAGATACTGCTACTATGGTAAAAGATAGTCAAATTCCCATTTTAGGGATAAATGCTGGCAGATTGGGGTTTTTAGCTAATATAACTCAAGACGATATAGATCAAGCTGTATTAGCTATTTCAACTAAGCAATATAAAATTGATAATAGAACATTATTGCAGCTTAATAACTCCATGGAGTTATTAGGCCAACCTTGTCAATTTGCACTTAATGAAATTACGCTTATTAAGAAAGATTCCTCATCCATGTTGAAAATCCATGCTGAAATAAACGACCGTTTTTTAAACACATATTGGGCAGATGGTTTAATTGTTGCTACTCCAACAGGGTCAACAGCTTATTCATTGTCTTGTGGAGGACCTATATTGACACCAGGCTCTGATAATTTTGTTATTACTCCAGTATCTCCTCATAATTTGAACCTAAGACCTTTGGTGGTGAGCGATAATGAAAATATTTCCCTTAAAGCGGAATCCAGAGAGGGACAGTTTCTCTTAACTATGGATAGTCAATCATTTACGGTAGACAATAATAAATCCGTTCAATTGAAAAAGGCTGAATTTACATTAAGTTTAATCGAGTTAGAGGATCAAAATTTCTTCAAAACCATCAGAAATAAATTATTTTGGGGAAAAGACTCTAGAAATTAGTTTTTTTAACACTTATAAATGCGAAGTTTTATACCTTTAACAAGATGAAAATAGTAGTTTCTCATATTCTCCTTTTTTGTTGTTTCCTTACCACTGTTACAGCTCAAGTAAAAGAATTTGGTCTTTTTGCGGGTGGTGCATACTACCGCGGTGAATTAAATAGAACTCATTTCAGTCAATCTGATTACTCTATTGGTGGAATTTTTAAGCAAGATTTTCCAAATGACAGATTATCACTTCGCTTTCAGTTGTTATATAGTCAAGTGAAAGCAGATGACTTTAAATCAGGAAATACTCAACAACTCAATCGTAATTTGAGCTTTAAATCCTCAGTAATTGAATTTGGTCCTGTATTGGAAATAGATTTTTTCAAATTTCACCCTGGTCAAAACAACACGGCTAAAGCTGCCTTTGGGACTCCTTATTTTATGGGTGGTATCAATATCATGCGTATGAACCCAAAAACTCGTTACAATGGCGAGTGGATAGAATTACAACCTCTGGGTACAGAGGGTCAAGGTACCTCTCTTCCAAATGCTCCAAAAAAATATTCGTTAAACCAAATAGTAATTCCCTTTGGTATTGGAATAAAAGTGAATTTAAGTCATCATTCCTCATTTTCAATGGAATATGGAATCCGAAAGACTTTTACAGATTATCTTGATGATGTAAGTGGAATATATCCAGATTTAACAGCTCTAAATCCATTAGCAAGAGAGTTGAGTGATAGAGCTCGAACACCAGAAGGTGTAAATCAGTCTAGTTATGGTCTCCAAAGAGGTAATCCTGCTGATAAAGATTGGTATTCCGTTTTTGGATTTTCTATTACATATGAATTCTTTAGTGATTCAACTTGTCCAAGTTGGTAAAATATTTCTTTTTTTCATCTATTTTAATGAAATTCGCGCTGCTCTATGAATGATCATTTTTTAGATAAAAATAATATTCCAAAACATGTTGCCATTATTATGGACGGTAACGGCAGGTGGGCAAAGCAAAAAGGGGAGATGCGAATATTTGGTCATACAAATGGGGTAGAGTCTGTTAGAGAATCTTTAACTGCTGCAGCTGAAATTGGTGTGAAATACCTTACACTATATGCATTTAGTACAGAAAACTGGAATAGACCCAAAGAAGAAGTAGCTGCACTAATGGACTTATTAGTGAAAGCGATTTATGATGAGGTAGAAGAATTAAATGAAAAAGGAGTTAGATTAGAAACCATTGGAAACACAAGCATTCTACCTGTATCCTGTCGAGAGGCTCTAAGTAAAGCAAAAGAAAGAACAAAAGATAATAATAGAATTACCCTAATTTTAGCGTTGAGTTACAGTTCAAGATGGGAGATTGCTCAAGCTGTGAAAACTATGGCTGAGGAATCCATTTCGGGTAAATTAGACGTGGAAACAATAAACGAAGATTTAATCAGTTCCTATCTTAGCACCTCTAATTTTCCTGATCCTGAGCTCCTAATTCGAACCAGTGGGGAAAATAGAGTAAGTAATTTTTTAATGTGGCAGCTAGCTTACACGGAATTGTATTTTACAGAAACGTTGTGGCCTGATTTTAAAAAAGAACATTTTTTTAAAGCCATAAAAGACTATCAAAATAGAGAACGAAGGTTTGGAAAAACATCAGAACAAATTGTGAATGAATAGTTTTAGATTTATAATAATATACACTTTATGTTTTTTCATTAATAAAAGTGTTGCTCAAAATGATTTTATGGACTACACCACACCAAGGGAGTACACCCTTGCAGCTATAACGGTTGATGGAGTAGTTCACTTTGATCATGATATGATTATACAAAAATCAGGGTTAATAAGAGGTGAAAAAATCATCATTCCTGGAGAGAAAATTTCCACAGCCATTGATAAATTGTGGGAGCAAGGAATTTTCAAACATGTTGAAATTTTAAAGGATAAATCTCAAGGTGATAACTTATTTTTAAGGATAAGACTGCAGGAAAGAGAACGAATGTCTAGATACAGTTTTTCGGGGATATCTAAGTCAGAAGCCGATCAATTAAGAGATGATCTTGATTTGTACAGTGGTAAAATAATTACTGATGCCTTATTAATGAAGGTCAAAAACATTTCCAAAAATTATTTTGTGGGTAAAGGCTACTTCAACGCAAAATCATACATAACTACTTCTACTGACACCCTTGTTAACAATAGTCAGATACTGAAAATTAACATTGAAAAAGGAAACAAGTTTAAAATCAATGAAATTACAATTAACGGTAATTATGCCTTGTCAGATGATAAGATAAAACGGTTAATGAAAGATACTAAACAAAGGCTATGGTATAGATTCTACAAGCGTTCTAAGTTTCAATATTCACTTTTTGACGAAGACAAACAAAACATCTTAAATAAATACAATGAATTATCCTACAGGGATGCTAAGATCACTTATGATACAGTTTACTTTTTTGATGATGAATCGCTCAACCTGGAGATGACCATCGATGAAGGAAATGCTTATTTCATTCGTTCCATTACCTGGAGTGGAAATAAAAAATACTCAAGTGGTTTGCTGGATACTTTGCTTGGGATAAAAAATGGATCACCCTACAGTAAATCCACTCTGGATACTAAGTTGTTTATGAATCCTAATGGAACAGACATCAGTTCATTATATATGGACGATGGGTATCTGTTTTTTCAAGTAAATCCTATTGAAAAACGAGTGGACAATGATTCTATAGATTTAGAAATAAAAATTTATGAGGGTAAACAAGCGAGAATAAAAAACATCAATGTTTCTGGAAATACAAAAACAAGTGACCATGTTATCATCAGAGATATGTATACGCACCCAGGAGATTTGTTTTCTCGGGATGCCATCATAAGAACACAGAGACAGCTGGCCCAAAATGGGTATTTCGATCCAGAAAAATTAGGAGTTAATCCAATGCCTAACCCAAATGACGGAACGGTAGATATTGAGTATGTAGTGGAAGAAAGACCCAATGATCAAATCGAATTATCTGGAGGTTGGGGAAATAATTCTCTTGTTGGTACCCTAGGAGTTTCCTTCAATAATTTTTCTGCTAAAAAGTTTTTCAAAAAAGGGGCATGGTCTCCACTTCCATCTGGAGATGGTCAACGATTGAGTATCAGAGCACAATCAAGTGGTTATTTTTTCCAGAGCTATAATATGTCTTTTACAGAGCCATGGCTTGGGGGTAAAAAACCCAATTCTTTTACGATTTCAGCTTATCATTCTTTACAATCTTATGACCGGAAGCACATTAATGATTCTTTAGATACGGAAGGAAATAAAGTACTGAACCCCAATAGAAGGTTAATTAAAATTACGGGTGTTTCCATGGGACTGGGTAAGCGTTTGAAATGGCCAGATGATTATTTTAGTGTGTATTACGAACTAGGATATCAGTATTATGAGCTTAATAATTTTGGTAACGTTTTTAGTTTTTCTGATGGATATGTAAACAACCCCTACTTTAAGTGGAATATTTCTAGAAACAGTATTGATCAACCGTTGTATCCCAGAAGTGGTTCATCTGTGTCCCTCACATTTAAAACTAGTGTATACCCTTACTCAAGGGTAAACGGTTTCACGGATCATGGATCATTAACGGATCAAGAAAAATATAAATTCCTTCAATACAATAAAATGAAATTTACTACGTCTTGGTTCACTCCCATTTCAAGGGATAAAAAACTAGTTGTGAATGCAAGGTTAGGATTTGGATTACTAAATGGATGGAATAAAAATATTGGTGCACCACCATTTGAGCGTTTTTATTTAGGGGGTAGTGGTCTATCAGGCTTTAATTTGGATGGAAGAGAAATCATTGCATTAAGGGGGTATGATGAACAGACAGTTTCCTCTACTACAGGAGACAGATTAATTAGTAAATATACCATGGAGTTAAGGTATCCGGTGAGTTTAAATCCATCTGCTACCATTTATTTATTGAGTTTTCTAGAGGCAGGTAACTCATGGAATGATTATAAAAAGTATAATCCTTTTAAAGTGAAAAGATCTGCTGGTCTTGGAGTTAGAATTTTCTTACCTATGTTTGGACTACTCGGTCTAGATTATGGATTTGGATTTGATCCTCTTGATCCTGGCGCAGCAGGAGAAGTTAATCATAATGCTCAGATTAATTCCAATGGCTACCGTGGTCAATTTCATTTTACAATTGGCATGAATATTGGAGAATTGTAAGTAATGAAATATTTCTCTACCATAGCAACCGTTTTTGTAGTTACTTTTTCATCCCATTTTGTACATGCCCAGAAATTTGCTTTTGTAGATTCTGAATACATTTTGGATCAAATGGAAAGCTACCAGAAGGCTCAAAAACAAATTGATGATCTTTCTGAGAAATGGCAAAATGAGATTAAGGTTAAAAATGAACTTTTAGAAAAGAAGAAAAATGATTTAAAGAAAAATGAAATTCTTCTTCCAGCCGAAACTAAAAAGGAACGCGAAAAGGAAATAGAGGATTTGATTACAGAAATAAGAACATATCAAAGCAAAAAGTTTGGAGTTGGTGGTGATCTTTTTAAAAAAAGAAAAGAATTGATACAGCCAATACAAAGAAAAATATATAAGGCTATTGAATCTTTAGCAGAAGATAATAATTATAGCTTTGTACTGGACAAAAGTAAACATTCCAACATCTTGTTTGCGGATCCTAAATATGATAAAAGTGACGATATAATTAGAAAACTAAAAAAATAAATGATGAAGAAAACAATTAAATACGTAGTTGTTGGGTGCATAATGATTGCAGGACTGGGTCTGAACGCACAAAAATTAGGACATGTGAATTCACAGGTGATCATGCAAGAACTTCCTGATTATGAATCAGCAAGAAGCGAACTCGAAAGTTTCAACAGTGATTTAACCAAAGAGTTGGAAATGTATCAAAAACTGATCGTTGAGTTTGCTCAAGACTATGAGCAAAATAAAAATGGCATGTCTGAAGATACAAGAAAAAGAAAAGAGACTGACTTGATGGAAAGACAGCAGAACTATGAGAAAAAAGCATATGAAGCGCAAACTAGTTTACAACAAAAAGAACAAGAGTTGTTACAGCAAATCATGATAAAGGTCAATTCAGCGGTAAAAGAGGTTGCTGAAAAAGAAGGCTATGACTATATATATGAAGTAACTACATTGCTTTATGCTGGAGGTGAAGACATCAGCGATAAGGTTAGAAAAAAATTAGGTATTACCGTAGCAGGTAATTAATATATAAAAAGCCCATCAGGGCTTTTTTTTTGCCATGAATTCTCCTATAGGAATATTTGACTCGGGATATGGTGGATTGACCGTATTAAAATCCATCAAGAAGTTATTGCCACAATATGATTACTTGTATTTAGGAGATAACGCACGAGCCCCATACGGGAGTAGATCTTTCGATATGGTTTATCAATACACAAGACAAGCTATTCAATATTTATTCAATCAAAATTGTCATTTAATTATACTGGCCTGTAATACCGCTTCAGCTAAAGCATTAAGAACTATTCAACAACGCGATTTAACTCGTACTTATTCTGATAGAAGAGTGCTGGGTGTTCTTAGACCTACTACGGAGGAAGTAGGTCATATGACTAAAACTGGTCATGTAGGAGTGCTTGGTACAAGTGGCACGGTAAAATCAAATAGTTATGCTTTAGAAATAGGAAAATTTTTTCCACATCTTAAAGTCACACAACACAGTTGCCCCATGTGGGTACCTATGGTAGAAAACAATAGTTTTCTAGATCCTGGTGGACAGTATTTTATTCAAAAAAATATTGAAGAAATTTTTGAAAAAGATGATCAAATAGACACGTTGATTTTAGCCTGCACCCATTATCCAATTTTAAAAGATTCCATTTTAAAATATATACCAAACGGAGTTCGAGTTATAGAACAGGGAGATTTAGTAGCACACAAATTGGATGATTACCTAAAAAGACATGTGGAGTTAGCCAAAAACATCAGTTCTAATGGTGAACTGCATTTATTAACCACAGAAAATAATCAGAAGTTTGATCATCACCTTAAATTATTTTACGGAGAAAGCTTGAAATCTGCTACTATTAATTTAAGTTAACTCTCTTTAAACCACTTTGAATAGGCTACATATTTATTGGCCAAATCAAGGAGTTGATTTTTAAAATCGCCTTCTTTTACTTTTTTAGCGGGTACACCAGCATATATTTCACCTGATTTTACATGTGTTCCCATAGTGACAACTGCACCAGCAGCGATGATACTATCGCTTTCTACAATGCAATTATCCAGTACAATAGCTCCCATTCCTATTAATACTCGGTCTTTTATGGTGCAACCATGCACAATGGCATTGTGCCCAATGGTGACTTGATTGCCAATATTGGTAGGGCTTTTTTGGTATGTACAGTGAATCACCGCTCCGTCTTGTACGTTGACTTCATTACCCATTTTAATATAATGAACATCCCCTCTAGTGACAGAGTTAAACCAAAAACTACACCTATCTCCGCAAATCACATCTCCAATAATCGTGGCGTTTTCAGAAAAATAACAGTCTTCTCCAAATTGGGGTTTAGTACCGTTAATTTCTTTAATCAATGGTTTCATATATCTTGGGTTTACTCTAATTTAGCGGAAAATACAAAATAATGAAAAGACCAGTTACCATTTATGCTGAAATGACTCCAAACCCAAACACCATGAAATTTGTAGCAGATCATATGTTAGTTGATCCTGGACAAGTGGTGGAGTTTTTAAATAGGCAAGAGGCAGTTGGTCATTCTTCACTAGCTGAAGCGTTGTTTAATTTTCCATTTGTAACGAGCATTTTTATCGCTAACAACTTTGTAACGGTCTATAAAAACGATAGCATTGAATGGTCTGACGTCAGTTTAGAATTAAGAGAATTTATAAAAGACTGGTTAAGTAATAATGAAAAGGCGGTAGAAGTGATGCCTGAAATACAAGAGGTCAGTTCAGAAAACGAAGCACCAACTGGATTAATACCTGAGCCTGTAATTAGTTCTGTTACTGATCAGAAAATTGTGGATCTCCTTGCAGAGTATGTTCAGCCTGCTGTGGAACAAGATGGGGGTGCTATTCATTTCCAATCATTCAATGAAGATAGCGGTCAAGTGACTGTGGTGTTAAAAGGCTCGTGTAGCGGATGCCCATCTAGTACCGCAACACTAAAAGGTGGGGTTGAAACTTTGCTAAAGACACACATTCCTGAGATCAGTGAAGTGGTGGCTTTGAATGGTTAATTAAATTTTAGTTTTGAACCTTAAATCTTTTAGTGATTATGTAATATATTGGTTCTGGTAAATTCAAATGAAAAATACTTGTCTATTCTAAAAGAAAATACCAATAAAATACATCGGAAAAGAATAATAAAATTATACTCGTACGCCCATTACACACACATCATCGATTTGATCATGATCTCCTTTCCACCGTTGAAACTCATTTTCTAGCATCTCATGCTGTTTTTCCATGTTATGATGACTGATAGACGCTAGATACTGTCTAAACTTA
>JAYYEV010000039.1:0-12708 GCA_036159515.1 Bacteroidota bacterium
GGAGAACGTGAATATAAGTTTACACCTTTATTAAGTAATTCAGTGATCTCCCTTGATATTTTCTCAATTTTATCTACTTCATGGGATTCAATTAATATGCTCTGTTTTAACTCATACCCTGTAAATTCATCACCGATGTACTTCCCGTCGACAGAGTAATTTCGTTTAGATTGTGCCCTTGTCTTTACAGCTGTAAAAACTAAATTTTCTTCCTTCACGCCTTTTGAAAGCAGGTAGCGTTTTATCATTTCCTTGTCCCCTTCCAGGTTAGCATATCCCATTTTTAACTCCTTGTTTTCAACTCCAAAACTTCCTTCCCATACAATCAGATCGGACGAAAAATCTTTTTCTCCAAGTCCAGTGACTTGAATTTTACCGTTTTGTTTATTTCTATTTACGTAGGCATTTCCTAAAAAAATGGAAGCCAAAACAATGGCCAACCCAAATATAACAGCAGTAGAATTTGATTTCATTTCAATTATTTTTTGGAATCTAGTTATTTAATTCAGCTTTTATGGCAAAAACCATGGGTAATTTATCTCCGTGGTGTTTTATTTGATATCTTTCTTCATCTATCCTAATGCAATTATGAAAGCAATTGTAGGGTGAATATGCATATTCATTAAATTTTTTCAATCTGATATTATGATTTAATAAATTATTAAAAACATCACTTAAGCTGTGATTCCACATGACATACTTCTCATTGATATTCGCATTTCTATTGGCATAAGTGCCGCTTTCTTGTTCTTCGATGGGCCCTGTGTTAAAATATGAGTAAGCTACTTCTTTAATTTCATCATCAAACATCCAAATAGCTGGATGGAATTCAACCATAATGAATTCTCCATTAGGTTTTAAAAAACGACTAATTATTTTCGCCCATCTGTCTAAGTCTGGAAGCCAACCTATTACTCCATAGCTTGTAAAAATGAGGTCGAATTGTTGATTTAAATGATTTTCAAGATCATAGATATTGCAACATACAAATTTGGTGTCAAGATCTAGTTTGTTCGAAAATTCTTTTGCCTTTTGAATAGCAGATGCTGAAAAATCAACAGCTGTTACGTGAGCGCCCATTCTTGAAAGTGACATGGAATCTTGCCCAAAGTGACATTGTAGGTGAAGAATAGATTTTCCTTCTACATTTTCTAGCAGCTTTAACTCAATGTGTTTTAATGTGTTTCTCCCTTCTAGAAATCCAATTTGGTCATAAAAGGGAGAATCAATATGAATAGGAGTTCTCCTGTCCCAAGATTTTTGGTTAAGTTCAAAGCTTTTTTGGTGATCTTTCATGATATGAAATATGGATTATATCTTTATGAAGTTTATTAAAATTCCTTTTCATTAATAGTGTTGAAATAAGAACTTTTGACTTTAATTTAAGAATAAGTATTCAATTTTCATTTGGTTATTCAGTTTTTATGAATTCTTTTGCAGCTCAAATTTTCAATTATTCTTATGACAGTTGTTGAAAAATTATGCCTAGAATGTAACCAGCCCCTATTTGGAAGAATAGATAAAAAGTTTTGTAATGATTATTGTCGAAATTCCTACAATAATAGAAGTAATAAAGTTGCTAACGATTATGTCAGAAAAGTAAATGTGATTTTAAGAAAAAACAGAAAAATAATAACCAGTTTGTTGAATGGAAAAGAAAAGGCTATAACCACCAAAGAAAAACTTTTACTTCGCGGATTTAACTTCAATTATTTTACTAACACTTACAAAACTAAACAAGATAGAGTGTACTATTTTGTGTATGAATTGGGTTATCTTTCATTGGAAAATGATCAATATGCCCTTGTGGTAAAAAATGATTATGTTACATAAAATAGGTAGTTTTTCTTAATATGAGTAATCTTTATAAACATAATAATCCATGGGGAATGGAGTTAAATCAATATTGCATGCTTATGCATTTGTCTCAGTTTTCTAATTTCTTTATTCCATTCGGTGGAATTGTAATTCCAATCGTTATGTGGTATGTAAATAAAGATGAATATGTTGAGGTGGACCAGCACGGTAAGAGAATAATGAATTGGATTATTAGCAGTTTAATTTATACGCTAATTGCCATATCCATTTTTCTTTTTTCAATTGCTACAGAAAGTTTTTTATTTATTTCTGTAGGTGTTCTATTGCTAGTTGCGTTAGTGGTTTGCTCTATTGTTTTTACCATTTTGGGCTCTACTAGGTCTTTTAAAGGGAAAATTTATAATTATCCTATGAGTATTAACTTTATAAAGTGATAAAGATTCTTATGGTAATATCTATATTTTTAAATTAGTTTTTTCACAGCTTCCTTCACTTTTTTAATTTTGAAACATTAACTCAATTAATCAGGATATTATGTAAAATCAATATTTCCCTTTGGAAATACAACTTCTTATAGAATGCAGATAATAATAATTAATGGCCCAAATTTAAATTTACTTGGTACTAGAGAGCCAGATACCTATGGTGATACTTCTTTTCAAATTTATTTTGAACAACTAAAAACGGTTTTCCCTACATTAGAAATACATTATTATCAGAGTAATATAGAGGGAGAAATTATAAATAAATTACATGAAGTGGGTTTTACTTACGATGGAATAGTTTTAAATGCAGGTGGATATACGCATACATCCGTAGCCATTAGCGATGCTATAGCTGCCATAGAAGTACCTGTTGTAGAAGTACATATAAGTAATGTACATGCTAGAGAAGATTATAGGCATCATTCATTATTAGCTAAAAATTGTAAAGGGATAGTTACGGGTTTTGGTTTAAAATCTTATGAGATGGCTGTAGATTCTTTCTTATCCAAGTAATGAGTTTAACTTCCTGTATAGTTTATGTAGGGGTAGTCCCATCACATTAAAGAAATCTCCTTCCATTTTTTTTATGCCTACAAAACCTATCCAATCTTGAATGCCGTATGAACCTGCCTTGTCAAATGGTTGACAACGATTAATATAGTCCTTAATCTCTCGATTACTTAAAGAATAAAAGGTCACTTTAGTTTCGTCATAAAAGGAGTAGATCTTTTTGTTGAAAATAATCGATACCCCAGTATGAACCAAATGTGAATTTCCTGAAAGGGATTTTAACATATTGAAAGCGTCTTTTTCATCTTTTGGTTTGCCAAGGATTTCGTTATTTAATATAACGATAGTATCCGCTGTGATATAGATGTCATTAACTTTTACCTGATCTGCATAGAAGTTGGCTTTTTTTTCAGCAATATGTTTAGCGATGTCGTTTATTTTTAAAAGAGGTGAGAATTCTTCATTTATATCTGCACTTATAATTTTGAAGTCTTTAATAATATGAGACAATAGTTCACATCTTCTCGGCGACTTGGACGCTAAAACAACATTGTACTGGTTGATTTTTTCATGTAATAAGTTCATGTTATTACCTCGTAATATAGCCACACAGTAGCAATTAAAAATTGAATTTTCACTAATTTACTTAGTTTATTAAAAGCAATTTTGCTGTTTGATTTAATGGAATTTAAAATTAAAATTCCTGTGATAACTAATGTGGGAATAAAAAAACAAAGACTATTTACAGTTATAGGGGTTAAAAAACAGCTGTATATTAAAGTAAGAAATGAAATAAAAAATACAGATATAATTAATGTTTTAGAAGTTTTTACACCAAATGCAACAGCTATTGTATTGGAATTTGTTTTTTGATCTCCTTGTAAATCCTCTACGTCCTTGATTAATTCCCTTGCTAACGTAAATAGCATACTGAAAATAACAAGTAATTCTGAATTGGAATCTTGTAAATTAAAATTGTTATTCCATTGAAATCCTACAAGTAAAATATGCGGTATGTAAACCACAATTCCACAGAGAATGGCAACCGCTAGATTTCCTATTAGGGGTATGTGCTGTAAAAAAACAGAATAAAATAAAACAAGCATGTGACAATAGAACACAAGTTGTATCCAGGCCCCCGATAAATCTGAAATGAAAATGAAGAAAAACGATAATATAACATGAATTATATAGGAAATGAGATAATGACTTTTAGAAAAATAAAATTGATTTTTCCCGTTAATGGCATCGCTGTTAAAATCAAAAAAATTATTGATAAGGTAACCTGATGCTGTAGTCAGAATAATGGAAATACTTAATAAAAATGTATTTAAATTTATTGTGAGAAAAAATGGTTTTGATTTAATCTGAAATAAGAGTCCCCAAACAAGTAAAAAAAGTAAAATTAGATTTACAAATCGAATGGACTTTAAGTAATTTTTTACCATTTGTGTGCGTCTTCATCCATCCATTTTCCCTGAACTCGGAGAACTTGTTCTATTACATCTCTTACAGCTCCTTTTCCGCCATCTATATGAGAAATGTAGTCACAAGTTTCTCTAATTTCAACTGCTGAATCTCGAGGACAAGTAGAAATGCCTACCGTATTTAGGCATTCAAAATCGGGTATATCATCACCCATATATAATACATTTTTTGGGTCAATTTTTTTTTGATCTAAGTAGGATCTTAAAATAGGTAGCTTATGATGTGCAGAAAGAAATACATCTTGAATTCCAAGTCCTTCAAGCCTTTTCTTTACCATGTTAGAATTACCTCCTGTGATAATTACAATATTAAATCCTTTCTTAATGGCATGTTGTAGTGCATATCCGTCTTTAGTGTGCATGGTTCTAACCATCTCACCACTGCTTTCAAGAATAATGGAGCCATCTGTTAAAACTCCATCAACGTCAAAGGCAAAAGTAGTTATATGGGAAAGTCTTTGTTTATAACTCATGGTGGTGTTTTTGAATGATTTGACGAGTGAAAAGATCGTAAATTTCTTTTAATTCATGCTCATTTTTGAGCATGCTTAACTGTTTTTCAATGAGTTTTCTATCCTTTCTGACTGCTGGTCCAGTTTGTAAAATAAACGGATTTTCTTTAGTTACATTTTCAATAGATAGATCTATTAAGTGTCTTAATTGACTATAATCAATATTGTTTTTATGGCAATGCGTTTTTACTAAGCTAAGTAGATGATAAGTGAAATTATTAGATACAACTGCGGCTATATGCAATTGTTTTCTTTTATCAGAATTTGCATATTCATAAGAAAAGTCAGCCTTTTTACAAAGTTTAGATATTTTTAGGTAGTCATTTTCTTGGGCGGATTCTATATAGAATTGAACATTTTTCCAATTTACGTCTTTTGTTTTGGAAATAGTTTGAAGTGGATAAAGGCAGCACCATCTTTTTGTTATTTTTTCAAATTTTACCGATTCAAAACTACCTGAAGTATGTATCATTAGTTTATCTCTATATGGAAATGTTGCTATTACATTTTCATATTGATCATCGCTAACTGCAATTAAATAAGCATCACTTTCTGATGGGAGATTGCGTATTTGATCAATATGAATACTATTTATATCATCAAGGAACTTTGCTGACACATTTGATCCCGAATTTACAATAGCATCAATTTCATATCCCTTTAAGTAAAGCTGCTTGCAAAGTTGGGAACCCACATTCCCTGCTCCGATAACGGTAATATTCTCAATAGGTGAATCCACCATAAATGATCTTACATTTCTTGAATAAAGTGATACATAGAATTTAATAATTCTTTTTTATCTCCATCGGGTAACTCATAAAGTTGTTCCTGTAATAAAGTCGAAGCTTGGAAAATATCTTCTTCTGAAAATGGACCTTCTAAGTTTTCAATCACAGTTAATGCTTCTAAAATTACCATATAGTCCCCATTACAAGCTGCCTGTGTTATTTCTTTTAAATAATCACCCACATCTATACCTGAGCTCCAAATTGAAAAAAGAATAAGCTCTTTTACCTCATTCCGATCATCTTCTAAATAGGGTAGAAGGTAATTAATAGATTGATCATTTTTAAGCTCAGAAAAAATACCCTTAACTTCTTCTTTAATCTGTTTATCTTTAGAATTGGTATATAAGTTAACTAATGGGTCAATCAAGGATTCATCTCCTTTAGCTCTAGTTTTTTCTAATGCCTTTTGAATAATAGAAAGATCCTCACTATTTAAATCTTTAGCTATCTGCTTAATTACTTTTGTTTGACTATTCATTCCTTATTATAATTGATTGCAAAAGTAAAATTTTATAAAAACCTGACGTTTTTAATTTATTTTCTTTCTCCAAAAATGGCGCTACCAACTCTTATCATATTACTTCCACAATCTATGGCAATAGGGTAGTCTCCGCTCATTCCCATAGATATGGTTTTAAATTCATTAACATTAAAATGTATTTTAATTTTTTCAAAATAAGATTTTAGGTTATTAAATTCACTTCTTATCATTTCATTATCATCTGTAAACGTGGCCATACCCATAACTCCGCAGATGTTTACATGTTGAAGGTGATTAAAAAAGTCTTCTTTTTGAAGTGATTCAACTTCGTCTAAGCTAAAACCAAATTTGGTGTTTTCAGAAGCAATGTGGAATTGTAATAGGCAGTTTATTTTCCTATTGTTATTTTTTCCTTGTTTATTAATTTCTTTGAGTAGTCTTTCGCTGTCAACTCCATGAATCATATATACAAAAGGTGCAATGTATTTCACTTTGTTACGTTGTAAATGACCAATCATGTGCCATCTTATGTTTTTAGGTAGATTTTCATATTTAGATACTAACTCTTGAACTTTATTTTCTCCAAAATCTAGATGTCCACTAGACATCCCTTCTTCAATAAGTTCATTGGGTTTAGTTTTAGATACAGCAATTAACGTGACGTAGTTAGGAATTTGTTTCTTAATGTAATTAATTCTCGAGGCAATCATTTTAATTTTTTTGATGTAATCCAATTGTCAATAAACTCATAAACTTCCATTTTATTAATTTCATTTATCATTTCATGTCTTCCGCCCTCAAAAAGTTTTAATTCAACATCATTTAAATTGGCTTTTTTCATTTTAATATATACTTCTTCAACACCTTTTCCATATAATCCAACTGGGTCTTCCTTTCCACTTAGTATTAAAATCGGTGTTGATTTATTCATTTTCTTCATTTCTTTTTCATTGTTAGTGATTAAAACTCCAAAAGCTAAATCGGCAAAAAATTGGTTTGAAAAAATCTGCATACAGTAAGGGTCATTTACGTATTGATTAACAATATTTTCGTCTTTAGATAACCAATCTTTAGATGATTTTTTGTTTTTAATTCTTTTATTGAAGTTCGCATATGTGATCAGTTGTAGAAGTTTAGATTTATTTTTTTTTCCTCTAAAAAATCCAAGCAATTTGGCTAGAGGTTCACCTCCAATACCTTTAATTCCCGGATGACCACTAGTAGCAGACAAAATATAACCATCTCCTACCTTTGGGTAGTCTATGGCAAGAGACCTAACTAAAAGAGATCCCATGGAGTGCCCCATAATTATGTGAGATAAAGTTGGGTTTTTTTGTTTGTATAAATCATGAATTAGTTTTAAATCGAGAACTACTTTGTCCCATCCTTTACTAAATGCAAAGAAACCTACCTTGCTTAAGTCTCCAGCTGTTTTTCCATGTCCTCGTAGATCTGAAGAATAAACAAAGTATCCCCTATTATTAAGCCACGTTGCAAAATGATCATACCTTGCAGCATGTTCACTCATTCCATGGACCAAGTGTACGTAGGCTTTTGGATTAGGAGTGCTCCACTCGTACAATACCAAAGAAGTTTCATCTTGTGATTTCAAAATTGTATTGGAATAACTCACTTTTTTCATCACGGTAAATATAGTGTTGTTATACGATTAAGTGAAATTAAGTTAAAGCGTGATTTTAATTGCTATACATCTTGTAATTCTCCCTTTTATTTTATTTAATTTCGCCAACTCAATGAAATGGTTTGATTATTTATTATCTACCCGTGCTATGGCACTTTTACTTCTTTTGATGGCTTCAGCTGTTGGAGTAGCCACTTTTATTGAGAATAGTTACGACACCATTACAGCTAAAGTATTGATTTACAATGCAAAGTGGTTTGAGTTGATCTTATTTTTACTGCTCATCAATTTTATAAATAATATTAAAACCTATCAATTGCTCAAATGGAAGAAGTGGTCCATTTTAATGTTGCATATTGGATTCATTATTACATTGATTGGAGCCTTTGTAACAAGGTATATTGGTTTTGAGGGTGTCATGTTAATACAAGAAAACTCTTCCTCTCAACAAATCTTTTCTACTGAACCCTATTTGCAAATTGCAGTACACGATGAAGTAAATCAATATTTAGTGGATCAACAGCATTATTTTTCTGCAGTAAATACTTCATTTCCATCTGTTTCTTTCGATTTTCCAAATAAGGGGCAAGTAGATGTAAACGTATTAAATAGAATTGTAAATGCGGAAAAACAATTTCAAACTGATGTTCCTTCTGGCTCTTTATATCTACACCTAATCTTACCTGGTCGTAAAAATTTGTATCTAGAGGATGGGCAGGTATTAGAAATGATGGGAATCCCTTTTTCATTAAATAATAACGAAAGAGAAGATGCTATTCGTTTTTATTTCCAAAATGACAGTTTACAAGTGTATGCTCCATTTGAAATGCAAAGGTTAGACATGTCAATATTAACAGTTGAAGATAGACAAAGAGGTATGGATCAACTTCCTCAAGATTCTCTTGCTCCCTTGAAAGTCCATGATGTTTCAGAACGAAATTTGCTTTCGTTTTTAGGTCAGCAAATAATGATTAATAGCATTGAAAAAAGAGCAAAATTAGATTGGGTATCGACAGATAATACCGATTTGCCAGATGCACATTTAGTTCAAGTGGTAGTAAACGGCAAATCATCTCAGGATTACATGATTGGAAAGGCTGGAATTAGACCTAACTCTTCTTTACTTAAATGTGATGATTTATTCTTTTCAATTGGCTATGGTTCCAAGAAAATAGATATACCATTTGATGTAAAATTAGATGATTTTAGATTGCTAAAATACCCTGGTTCGGATAGCCCCAGTAGTTACGAAAGCGACATTACCATTAACGATACAAAAAATGATTACTCATCTTCTCATAATATATTTATGAATAATGTTGTGGATTATGGGGGCTATCGTTTTTTTCAATCTAGTTATGATTGGTCTGATGATCAATCCAAAAAAGCGGGTTTAGATCCAGATATTACTATTCTTTCAGTTAATCATGATTTTTGGGGTACATGGATAACTTACCTAGGTTATTTCCTTTTGGCATTAGGTCTTTTAGGAACTTTATTTAATCCTTCATCGAGATTTGTAGATATTCGAAAAAAGGTAATCAAAATGAGAAACCGTAGGCAAAAACTAATGGTTTCATTCTTATTATACATCTTTATTAGCCCAATGTTTTATGCAAATGATACTGTGGATTACAAACCTATCCCAGCAAATCAAGCAGATTCTTTAGGCATACTATTAACTCAAACTTTTGAGGGGCGAATTCAACCGACACATACCTTAGCATATGATGTAATTCATAAAATTTCTAAAAAAAGTAGTATTACTACTTCCAATGGTATTGAATTAACCCCCATACAGGTTTTTGCTGATTTTATGGTGGATAAAAAGTATTGGATTAATCAAAAAATCATTTACATCAAAAAGAGCACGGGTGTGGGGGATTCCTTAGGGATTTCAGGAAAATATGCTTCCGTAGCTGACTTTTTTAATGAGGATGGATCAGAAAAGCTTGCGTTGCAACTTCAAAATTCTTTTGCAAAGAAGGATGTTGATAAAAATGTATTTGATAAAGAATTGATCAAAGCTAATGAACGAATGAACATTGCTCTTCAGTCCATGAATGGTCTTATTTTGAATATATTTCCCATTTCAGGCGATGAAAATAATAAATGGGTGAATTGGAAAGATGAGTATGCAAAACAGCCCATAGACTCCACCGATGAGCATTTATCCACTATATCCCTTTCCAGAATATTCAGATCCTACGTTACGGAATTAGCTGAAGCGAAAAATTCTGATGACTATAACACAGCCCAAGAATTGTTGAATTTCATAAAATCATTTCAAATCAAAATTTCTCCCAATGAATTACTCATGGATATGAGTGAAATTAAAGATGAAATATCCTACAACAAATCAAACCTTTTCATTAAAATAAAAGACTATTACGGATATTTAGCCATTTTTCTATTGCTTTTCTCTTTCTGGCATTCTTTAATTTCAGACAAGACCAAGCGAATTTTTAAAATAGTCAACATTGCTTTATGGGTAAGTATAATATCTTTATTTGCCGTTTTTGTCATGCATACGTATGCTCTAGGCCTTAGGTGGAAGATTACAGATCATGCCCCTTGGAGTAACGGCTATGAGGCCCTCACTTTTATTTCTTGGGGAACCGTTTTAGCTGGATTTTTATTTATTAGGACTTCTAAAATCACCCTAGCAGGAACTTCATTGCTTGCATTTTTTATTTTAATGACTGCAGGGCATAGTAGTTTTGATCCACAGCTTACTAACCTTCAGCCCGTACTCAAATCTTATTGGTTAATGATTCATGTAGCTTGCATTACAATTAGTTATGGGTTTTTAGGCTTAGGTTTCATCTTAGGTTTAATTAATGTTTGTAACTATTTATTCTTGAAATCAGGAAGTAAAAACCTGAAAACTATCATTTCAGAACTGACTTATGTGAATGAAATGACATTAACGATAGGTCTTGCTCTTGCCACAATAGGAACATTTTTGGGGGGAATTTGGGCTAATGAATCATGGGGAAGGTACTGGGGATGGGATGCAAAAGAAACCTGGGCTTTAGTGATCGTGTTAACATACGCAGTTGTATTACATTTAAGACTAATACCTGGGCTTAAAAGCAAATTCATATTTAATGTAGCTTCAATCCTATCATTTTCCAGTGTTTTAATGACTTTTATAGGAGTGAATTACTATCTATCAAAAGGATTGCATAGTTATGCAAGAGGAGAGACACCAGCATTCCCACTATGGGCGTGGATTTCTATCTTTTCAATTATAGCATTAATTATTATGGCTTGGTTTAATAAGAAGCGAATAAAAACAGCTACATCCTAAGTCTAGCTTGAGCGCTTACGGATAGATCAGCAAATTTTCCTTCTTTTTCCAGAAAAAAACCACTCATGGCAATCATAGCTGCGTTATCCGTGCAGAAACTCATTTTGGGTATATGTACGTATAGTCCTTTTTCTGCACCTAGGTTTGTGAATTTATCTCTTAAATGGGAGTTCGCTGAAACTCCTCCAGCGATAGCAATGTCTTTACAAGGATACATCTCTAAAGCGAGTTTAAATTTAACAAGTAAATAATCTATTAGATGAGATTGATATGAAGCACAAATATCATTAAGTTCTTGTTGAATAAAAAGAGGGTTTTTGTTTTTTTCTTTGTTTAGAAAGTAAAGAAATTGTGTTTTTAGACCACTAAAACTGTAGTTTAAATCAGAAACTTTAGGAAATGTGAAGTGGTATTTTTGAGATTCCCCTTTTTGGGCATAACGATCTATTAAAGGTCCTGCAGGATAACCCAGTCCAAGTAGTTTTCCCGCCTTGTCAAATGCTTCCCCAATGGCATCATCAATAGTTTGCCCAATAATCTCTAAATCTAAAGGGCTTTTAACCAATACAATTTGAGTATGTCCACCTGAAACAGTTAAACATAAAAAAGGGAATGAAGGTGGAGAATATGCTGCTTCTTTTTCTTGAATAAAGTGTGCATGCACATGTGCTTTCATATGATGAACCTCCAATAGAGGTATTTCAAGAGACATACTTAATGATTTGGCAAACGAGGTGCCAACTAATAAGGATCCTAGAAGTCCTGGGCCTCTTGTAAACGCAACAGAAGTGAGATCGCTCAATTCAATGTTTGCTTCCTTTAAAGCAGTATCAACAGTAGGTACAATATTCTCCTGATGAGCTCTAGACGCTAATTCGGGAACAACACCACCGTATTTTTCGTGAACTTTTTGGTTTGCAGTGACGTTTGAGAGTAATATGCCATTTTTTAAAATAGCAGCTGAAGTGTCGTCACAACTCGATTCAATGCCAAGAATGATACTATCTTTGTTATTTTTCAATTTAGATGAAAATGAAACTAATAAATACGCTCCGTAAAATTACCACAATCATTTTTAATGTGTTGGAAATAGCCGTATTTATTTCCATCATTCTTTTGTTTCTCCTTCGAATTGGGCTGTTTCAAGATTATTTAGGAAAAAAGATTATAAGTTCAATAGGTACAGCGTGGTCGGATCAAATAAGTATTGGCCAGTTATCTATTCGTGACTTGAGTCATATTCATCTTTTTGACGCAGTGCTAAATGAAATTGATGGGGATACAGCTGCCTATGTTTCAGAACTACAGATAAAATTAGGTGATTTGGATTTTTTTCAAAACCAGTTTGTAATTCAAAATATAAAATTAAAAAATGCTACGATAAATCTTTTTAAAAATGAAGGAGAGGAAAAATATAATTTTCAATTGTTATTTAAAAAAAACCAAAATGAAAACAACATTACATCTAATTATAATGTATTTATAGAAAATGTAGAGTTAATAAATTGTAATTTTAATCACCATATTTTTCATGATATTTATGATAATCAAACATTTGATTATCAGTATTTTAAATTAACTAACTTAAATGGTTTGTTAGAAAATTTATATATCTCAAACAAGGGGCTTTTTTCTCCTAGCAACAGGCTATCTTTTCAACTTGATAACGCTC
>JAYYEV010000040.1:0-3774 GCA_036159515.1 Bacteroidota bacterium
AAATGATTTTATGAAACCAGACAGAGTTGTGGTAGGATGCAGTAGTGAAAAGGCAAAAAAGTTAATGACTGAACTTTATCAGCCCTTTGTAAGACAGGGTAATCCTATTTTATTCATGGATGAAAAATCTGCTGAATTAACCAAATATGCAGCTAATTCCTTTTTAGCTACTAAAATTACATTTATGAACGAAATTGCAAATTACTGCGAACTCATTGGAGCGGATGTAGATAAAGTTAGAAAAGGGATAGGTACAGATAGCCGAATTGGTAAGCGATTTCTGTTTCCTGGTATTGGATATGGTGGTAGTTGTTTTCCAAAAGATGTATTAGCTCTAAAAAAAGCAGGTAATGATGTGGATTACGAGTTTAAAATAGTGGATGCAGTCTTAAATGTAAATCATAAACAAAAATTTTCACTTGTGGAAAAAGTGAAGTCGTACTTTGGAGAAAATTTATCAGGTAAAACATTGGCACTATGGGGTCTTGCTTTTAAACCAGAAACCGATGACATAAGGGAAGCACCAGCATTATACATGATACATGCTCTATTAGAACTGGGAGCTAAAATAATTGCTTATGACCCAGAGGCAATGACCAATGTCAAAGACATTATTGGAGACCAAATTAGCTATGCAGACAGTAGCTATGACGCTTTGAAGGATGTAGATGCATTATTAATTGCAACCGAGTGGTCTGCATTTCGAAATCCTGATTTTGTAAAAATGGAACAATTGATGAAAGATGCCATCATATTTGATGGTAGAAATTTATATGATTTAGAAAGTATGAATTCAAGACCATTCTTTTATCAAAGTATGGGAAGAGCAATAGTTAACAATAAAAAGAGGTGAAAAAGGTACTAATAACGGGTGCAGCTGGATTTTTAGGATCTCATCTTTCGGAACGTTTTCTTGAAGATGGATTTCATGTATTTGGCATGGATAATTTCATCACTGGCTCTAAAAAAAACATAGAGTTTTTGTCATCATTTGAACATTTTGAATTCATAGAACATGATGTTTCCAAGCACATTGATTTTAAAGGAGATTTGGATTATATCGTTCATTTTGCTTCACCTGCCAGTCCAATAGATTATCTTAAAATACCTATTCAAACATTAAAAGTGGGCTCTTTAGGAACACACAATTTACTAGGTCTTGCAAAGGCCAAAAAAGCTGTAATTCTAGTGGCATCAACAAGTGAAGTGTATGGTGATCCTTTAGTTCATCCACAAGTGGAATCTTACTTTGGAAATGTAAATCCAATTGGACCGAGAGGGGTATACGATGAAGCAAAACGTTTTCAAGAAGCGATTACAATGGCCTATCATCGATTCCATAATCTAGATACTAAAATTGTACGTATTTTTAATACCTATGGTCCTAGAATGCGACTAAATGATGGGCGTGTACTTCCTGCATTTATTGGTCAAGCGTTAAGAGGAGAAGATTTAACTATTTTTGGTGATGGAAAACAAACTAGGTCTTTCTGCTATGTAGATGATCTTGTTGATGGTATTGTGAAGCTCCTATTTTCCAATTACAATTCACCTGTTAACATAGGAAATCCTGATGAAATTACCATTAACGAATTCGCACAAGAAATTCTAACTTTAACGGGAACAAATCAAAAAATTGTATACAAACCACTTCCTGAGAATGATCCGCTTAAAAGAAAACCAGATATTAGTCTAGCATTTAAGGAATTAAATTGGAAACCATCTGTAGATAGAAAAGTTGGACTTCGAAAAACGTATGACTATTTTTGTACGCTTAACAGAGATGAGTTATTCGAAAAAGAGCATCAAAGTTTCGAAAAATTCAATAAATTATAATGAGCTATTTTACACATCATACTGCTGTCATTGATGAAGGATGCCAAATAGGTGCTGGAACTAAAATTTGGCATTTCAGTCACATTATGCAAAGCGCTATTTTAGGCGATAACTGTAATATAGGACAAAATGTAGTTGTATCTCCTGAAGTGATTTTAGGTAATAATGTAAAGGTTCAAAACAACGTTTCCATATATACCGGAGTTGTCTGCGACGATGATGTGTTTTTAGGCCCATCCATGGTCTTCACAAACATTACTAATCCAAGAAGTGCAATTATAAGAAGAGACTCTTATGAAAAGACAAAAGTTGGAAAAGGGGCATCTATAGGAGCTAATGCAACCATAGTATGTGGTAATGATATAGGTTCATATGCATTGATTGGTGCTGGAGCAGTGGTTACTAAACCTGTTCAGCCTTATGCATTAGTAGTCGGTAATCCAGCAAAACAAATTGGTTGGGTTAGTGAATATGGTCACAGACTTGAGTTCATAAATGGTTTAGCAGAATGCCCAGAATCTAAACAGCATTACAGCTTAATAGACAACCAAGTAAAAAAATTAGTTAATGAAGAAAATTAAGTTTGCTGTCATTGGAGCGGGACATATTGGAAAGCGACATGCAGAAATGGTTTTAAGAAACCCAAATACAGAATTGACAGCATTATGCGATATAAAGCCTAGAGAAGAGTTAGGAATTGAAGATTTTGATGTTCCTTTTTATGAAGATCATAAGCAAATGTTAGATACTGAAAATGAAATTGATGTGGTATGTGTTTGTACACCAAATGGCCTTCATTCAGAAATGGCTATTGACGTTATTAATGCGGATAATCATGTAGTTATTGAGAAACCTATAGGACTTACCAAAGCAAAATGTGAAAATGTCATTTTTAAAGCTTTACAAAAGCATAAACAAGTATTTGCAGTGATGCAAAACAGGTATTCACCTCCAAGTGTTTGGTTAAAAGAAATAATAGATCAAAAAATTATTGGTGATATTTTTATGGTCCAAGTAAATTGTTATTGGAATAGAGATGATAGATACTACAAAAAAGGAGGCTGGAAAGGGACAAGTGAATTAGATGGAGGGACGCTATTCACTCAGTTTTCGCATTTTATTGATATCATGTTTTGGTTATTTGGCGATATAGATAATATTCAAGGAAAATTTAATGATTTTACCCATCAGAATAGTACTGATTTTGAGGATTCAGGATTTGTCTCTTTTGATTTTAAAGAGGGTGGAATGGGTTGTTTGAATTATTCAACGGCAGTTTGGGGCTCAAACTTAGAAAGCAGCATGACCATTGTGGGTAGCAACGGTAGTGTCAAAGTGGGAGGACAATATATGAACGAAATTGAGTACTGTAATATCAAAGATTATCAAATGCCTAAATTAGCACCTTCTAATCCGCCTAATGATTATGGTCCTTATAAGGGTAGTGCAGCGAATCATCATTACATTATTGAAAATGTGGTGGATACACTGCAAGGTAAAACGGTAGCCACTACCAATGCACTAGAAGGCTTAAAAGTGGTTGAAATAATAGAGAGAATATATAAAATGAGAGATTCACAGAAATGAAAATATATCAAAAATTAGTCGAGAAAGACGAATCATTAGCTGTTATAGGTTTAGGTTATGTTGGATTACCTATTGCATTAGAATTCGCAAAGAATATTAAGGTAATAGGATTTGATATTAATTCTGAAAGGGTAACAATGATGCAAAATCAAATTGACCCCAGTAATGAATTAGAATCATCTGATTTTGAAGGATGTGATATTTCATTCACTTGTAAAATAGAAGATTTAAAAGCAGTTAAATTTTTTATTGTAGCAGTTCCTACCCCAATTGATAGTAGTAAAGAGCCAAATATTAAACCGCTAATTTCTTCCTTATGTATTTCACCTTGTTCACAACCATTAAATTATA
>JAYYEV010000041.1:0-50647 GCA_036159515.1 Bacteroidota bacterium
TAACGAAATCATAAAAAACATCAAAGAAGCATGTCAAAATGAACATATTGATGAGCCCCATATTTTTACAGAATTTGGAAAGTATACCGTTGGGGAAAGTGGTGCCATTATTTTTGAAGTGTTAGATCAAAAAAAGCAAAACGATACTGAAAGTTGGTACCTAATCAATAACAGCTTAATGAATACCATTCCTGATGCTTGGTCTATTCATGAAAAATTCATCCTACTTCCTATTAATAAATGGGAAAATGAATATAAAAGAGTAAACATTGGAGGGATTAGTTGTGATCATTCCGATTATTACAATTCCGAAGATTTTAATCAAGAAGTATTGCTACCTAGTTTTCCAGAAAGCGATAAAGAACCTTTGTATCTTGGTTTTTTTCATACCGGTGCATATCAAGATTCATTAAGTGGCTATGGAGGGATAAAGCATTGCCTAATTCCTGCACCAAAACACATTATAATTGATAGAGACGAAACGGGGAATTTTGTGGATTATGTGTATCGAAATGAACAATCTGTAGAAGAAATGTTTCAGCTTTTGGGATATAAGTAATGAGGAATTTTGCAGGCATAGAAGATCGATTTTGTAATGAGGATTTTGCTAAAGTATTTTTACAATCTATTCCCTACGATGGTACTAGTACATGGGGTAAGGGAGCTGATAAAGGATTCGGAAAATTTTTAGACGCCCTAGAGAACATGGAATTATATGATATTGAAACACGAACTCAAGCATATAAAAATGGTGTTCATATACTTCCTCCTCTTACAAATTTTGAAACCCCAGAGTCTATGTTTAGTGCCGTATATAACACTACAAAATCATTATTAGAAAAAGGTAAATTTCTAACCTTTTTTGGAGGTGAACATTCCATTAGCATTGGGATTATAAAAGCATTTTATGAAAAATTTCAAAACTTATCCGTTTTACACATTGATGCACACGCAGATTTAAGACCATCATATTTAGGAAGCCCTTACAATCATGCTTGCGCATTACATGATGCCAGTAAAAATTGTAATTTGGTTCAAGTTGGTATTCGTTCTATGGATATTGAAGAAGTTAAATATATGAGTGATGATCAAGTTTATTTTGCTGACAAAATACATGGTAAAACACAATGGATGATCAATAGTATCAACCAACTTTCCAATGAGGTTTACATTACGTTTGATTTAGATGCATTTGATCCTTCCATTATGCCTTCAACAGGAACTCCAGAGCCAGGAGGATTACTATGGAATGACATCACGACATATTTAAAAATGGTTTTTGACTCCAAAAATGTAGTGGGTTTTGACATTGTGGAGTTAGCACCCATAGATGGTCTTACACATCCTGATTTTTTAGCGGCTAAACTATATTATAAGATGCTTTCATATAAATTTTCACAACATGAGGATTAAGGATTTTGTACATGAACATTTTAAGCATTTCAATGCAGCTGCTCTGGTGGATTCGGCCAAGGGGTATGAAAAACACTTGAAAGAAGGAAAAAAAATGTTAGTCAGTATTGCTGGCGCAATGAGTACAGCAGAATTAGGCAAATCTCTTGCAGAAATGATTAGAAAAGATAAAATCCACTTTATATCATGTACCGGAGCCAACCTGGAAGAAGATGTAATGAATTTGGTTGCACACCACCACTATGAGCGAATTCCAAACTACAGAGATTTAACTCCTACAGATGAGAAGAAATTACTGGAAAAGGGTTTAAATAGGGTAACCGATACGTGTATTCCAGAAGAAGAGGCTTTCAGAAGATTACAGCGTCATATTTTTGAACTTTGGAAAAATGCAGAAAGAAAAAAGGAGAGAAAATTCCCACATGAATTTATGTATGAATTGCTTTTGTCTGGGGATTTAGAACAATATTATCAAATTCCAGCAGAGAACAGTTGGATGCTAGCGGCTGCAGAAAAAAATATACCTATTGTAGTCCCAGGTTGGGAGGATTCTACATTGGGAAATATTTTTGCTTCGCATTGCATTAAAGGAGAATTACAAGCTTCTACCATAAAAAGTGGTATTGAGTATATGATGTATTTGGCTAGCTTATACGAAAAGGAGTCAGGAGATAAAGGAATTGGCTTTTTCCAGATTGGCGGTGGTATTGCGGGTGATTTTCCAATTTGTGTCGTGCCTATGTTATATCAAGATTTAGAGAAAATAAATACCCCATTTTGGAGTTATTTTTGTCAAATAAGTGATGCAACAACAAGTTATGGATCCTATTCGGGTGCTGTTCCTAATGAAAAAATAACTTGGGGGAAATTAGATGTGAATACACCCAAATTTATTATTGAGTCGGATGCAACCATAGTTGTACCGCTTATATTTGCTTACATATTAAATTGGTAAACTTTAATTAATTAAAAGGAATACTTCATATTTTTTTACCCTATTAGGGCCCATTTGTTTCTTGGCTAGTTTTCTATTTGATACGCCAGTTGGAATGAGTGAAAGTGGATTTCGTTTACTTGGGGTTATTTTGTGGATGGCCATTTGGTGGATTAGCGAAGTGGTGCCAATAGCTGTAACTGCATTATTGCCAATTGTTCTTTTTCCATCTTGCGAAATCATGCCTATTCAAGAAACAGGTGCAAACTATGGTCACAAATACATTTTTTTATTTATTGGAGGATTTATAATGGCTAATGCCATCCAAAAATGGGATTTACATCAACGAATTGCATTAAATATTATACTCAGACTTGGCAGTAGTACCGATAAGATCATTTTGGGATTTATGATTGCCACTGGATTTCTCTCTATGTGGATTTCAAATACGGCTACTACCGTCATGATGCTCCCCATAGCCTTATCCGTTATATCTCAAATAAAAGATCACCCTGAGAGTAAAGAAAATGAACACCAATTATTTGGAAAAGCATTAATGTTAGCTGTGGCTTACAGTGCATCTGCTGGAGGAATTGCTACATTAATAGGTACACCACCAAATTTAATTTTTGCTGGTTTCATAGAAGATAATTTAAATAGAGAAATTTCATTTTTTCAGTGGATTAAAATTGGTCTACCTATCTCAGTTTCATTAATCGTTATTATATGGATTTACCTTACTCAATTTGCATTTAAACTTCCCAAAAAAGGATTTCCAGGTGGAAAGCAAGAAGTTCAAAAATTATTAAATGAAATGGGGGCTATGAAGAACGAAGAAAAAAAAGTAATGTTAATCTTTTTAGTCACCATTTTATGTTGGATTAGCAGAAAATACACCATTACCCCATTTATCCCCCATTTTGATGATTCAATGATTGCCATTACTAGTGCCATTTTTCTTTTCATTATCCCTTCCAAAAACAACAAAAAGTCTTTGCTTGAATGGAACGAAGCGGTGAAAATACCATGGGGAATACTAATTTTATTTGGAGGGGGGCTTTCTATAGCAAATGGATTTCAAACAACTCAAATGGATTTATGGATTGGGAATCAACTTAGCTCCATTACCATTACCAATGCGTTAATGGTGTTGTTACTCGTAATTGCTTCCGTAAATTTCATTACCGAATTGTCTTCTAATATGGCCACAACTGCGATGTTACTGCCCATAATGGTTCCACTTGCAGATATTATTGGAGTACATCCCTATTTATTATTAGCTGGTACTACTTTAGCTGCATCATGTGCTTTTATGCTTCCCGTTGCTACTCCTCCTAATGCCGTTGTCTTTGGATCAAAACTACTCACCATACGTGATATGGTTAAAGCAGGCTTCTTAATTAATTTGGTATCAATTGTAATTATCTTATTTATAGTTTTTTATGGATTACCTCTTTTTTGGAATTTATAATTAAAATCATAACTTAACAATAGTTATACTTTCATTTAAGTGATTATAATGTACTTCTAAAATATAGAGTCCTTTTTTATATTTACTCAAAGAAACTGTATCGCCAACTTGAGTAAATACCCATTTTCCATTAATATCATAAATGTGTATAATTAACTCACCGCTAAAATTATCTACTGAAAGTTTAACCTCATCCAATGTAATAGATGGATTAGCATGAACCTTATTTTTGAGTTTACTTTCTGTTAAGGTACTAAAGAAGTTTGAAGCACCCACATTTGGAGGGTCTGTTGAAGAAACGAAGTTTCCAAAATAATCCATACCACCATTATTTTGCATAAAATTTAATGTGTCGGTACTTCCTGAGATCAATTTTCCCATTCCTATTATTGGACTATGTGACTGAAGTTGATACATTGAAGGATCATCTACTCCCATAGCTGATGGGTTTAGCAGTACAGGGTCTAACCAAAAAGCATTACTCTTTAAGTCTGTATCTAGATTGATTCTTGACGAGTCAAAAAACAAATTATGACTTATGTCTAATGTATTTAAATTGTTTTGAATTAACGTTGGAAGAACTTGACCACTTGAACCCACGTAAATGATATTATTATACATCAATACATCGCCTATATTAGGCCAGAAATAAATTTCAGGATTTATAGAGTCATTAACAAAAACAGTATTGTTATATATAAAAGTTCCAGTGCTTGGACATCTAATATTTCCATTTCCACAAAAATTAGAGATCCAAAAAAGCTTACCCTTTTTGTCCCAAGATGAATTATTTGGGTCTTCTCTGTAACCATCGTTTACACTAATATTATATCGATAACCACAGTTAATATTATCACCTAATATTTCCACAAAACCTCCCTCATTATTATAACTGTAATTATATTGAAATACCACATTTTCGTTTCCATAGTCAATATGTGCTCCGTAAGAATCTTCAGGACCATGTGCGTTCATAAAATAATTGTGTTGTGCAACAACATTTTGACAATCAAAGGGCCACATGCCACTTCCTCTTTTCCACATCCTTTGATCTACACTTGACCCAGTGTGATTAAAAACACAATTTTCTACTAAAACGTCTTTAGATTTGTTCGGAACAAAACCTGAACCACCCGTTTCTTCAAAAATTGAATTTTTAATTTTAATATCAATATTTTTGAAACTATTAATGTTATTCAGTCCTAATGATTTAATCCAAATACCATAATGCCCAGTATGGTGAATAAAACAATTGGTTACGATTAAATTCGACAATAAATTATAATCATAGTTAGAAGTATCAGATTGTGATTCAAATTTTATTCCATATCCCTTGTGTGCATGGGTCATGACAGACGGAGTTGGGAAAATATGGTGGATTTCAAGGCTATCCATGACAAAATAATTCAGAGAATCGGTGTCGGTTACTACTTTAATACCAAATCGTACATTTTTTCCAGAACCCCAAGTATTTGCTATTCCCCCAAACCCGCTAATTGTTTTTGTAGTTCCTAAGCTATCTAAATGACTATTTTCATTAGTAAGTTCAAGGTTCTTAATTATAATTCCATCATCATTATAAACCAAAATACAAGATTGATAACCATCTCCATTCAATATTGGTTTTACTATACCACCATATCTTCCAATGTAAATTGGATTTTGTTGATTTCCAGAACCCTTTATCCAAAACATACCATTAAAAATTTCTCCAGATTTAAACAATACAGAATCTCCAGGATTAAAAACCATAGAATTTAATGCAGAAATGGATTGGAATGGACTCGTTGGAGATAAACCATTATTCTGATTATTCCCTACAGAGCTACTTACATAGTACACATTTGCACTTATCTGTGTATTAATAAAAAAGAAAAATAAATGAAGACTTAATTTTATAAATGATCTGTTAGGAAAGGTCATTTAAAACTTGTCAATTAAATATTTGTAAGCTTTTTCCTCAACAAAAATCACTAAAATATAGGGTCCGCTTTCTAAATCTGAAATCAGAATATTGTTAGTATTTTTTGTCTTAATTAGACGACCTTTAGTGTCGTATAAAAATAACTTATCTATTGTACTAATATCACAATCAACGGTCAACAGGTCATGAACAGGATTTGGAAATATTTTAAAATTAGGTTCCTTAACTACATTAGAATTTTCAACATGTACTGGAGAGGTTAGACATGTATCGCAAGATCCCCAACACACAGCGTCAAGAATAGTATCCTGACTAGGAACAATAAATATCCTATTGGTATTATTTAAATCCCCATTTGTACAAGATAAATTTCCATCTAAATTCTCCTCTATGGACCAATTATCAGCAGAAAACTTATATTCTATAGTGTCTCCAACGGGAAAATAAGAAGTGAACTCCCAAATATTATACTGATTGGGGTCTACCATAGTATCACAATTACCACAAAATGAATTAAATGTACCGTTGATTTCAGGGTTAGTAAAATTGTCTGTAACATTATTCATATCCACTTTAAAAGTAACACTAGATAACGCTGAGTTTACTACGTAAAATTCAATCGAATCTATATCGTCTACCACAAAGCCTGGAGTACATGGAACTGATCCTGAGCCTGAAGTAGAAGAATGGATTAATTTATAGGTTCCTACTGGTAAAGGCGCAAGTGTTAACGTATCTCTCGTATCACATATTGCGGCTAATGGACCTTGACAATGATGAGAAGAAGATTGAATTTCGTTTCCCAAAACGGAAATAAATTTATGATCTAACGGACAATCACTGTAGGCAAAAGATAAATCAATAAAAACAGTAATGGAGTCTATTTCTGTTGGAGTGGATGGGGATATGGTGATTCCGTTAATCCACGACATTTGACTATGGATATTTGAAAAAAGCGATACAAGCAGTATAAATAAGAATTTTTTCATTGTAAAATAAAGTTAAAGATAAATTAACTCCTAAATACATGAAGCATCAGTCCATTTCAACCATTTGCCATGCACCAGAGTTAATTAAAGGCTCGGCTTGTTTAAATTTCATTTCTTTTGTTTCTCCATTTTGTAAATTCAACACCTTAACCCTTTCATTTCTTCCTGGTTTTTTTGCTACCATAACTGGCTTAGACTTTACCGGAGCAGACTGGTCTCTTTGTGCTACTTCCTTATTCATTTGAGTAGCTTGGGCCAAGTCTTCTCTTCCGGTTTTTAATTTACTGTAATCTTGTTTTTGTGGTGGATTTGAAGAGGTGACGGTTTGCTCATTTGAGTCATAAATT
Source organism: Bacteroidota bacterium (assembly GCA_036159515.1). GTDB lineage: Bacteria > Bacteroidota > Bacteroidia > Flavobacteriales_D > Parvicellaceae. The sequence continues at coordinate 7,079 of JAYYEV010000041.1, forward strand.
TGAGCTTTCATCAAAAAGGAGATGATGTCTTTATTCATCTTATCCATCATACTTTGAAACAGTTGATATCCTTCTAGCTTATATATTAACAGTGGATCTTTTTGCTCATATTGTGCATGGTAAACACTTTGCTTTAAGAAGTCCATTTCTCTTAAATGTTCTTTCCATTCGTTATCAATAAAACCTAAAGTGATATTTCGCTCTAGCGCTTTTAGCGCTTCTAAGCCTTCCGATTCATAAACCTTAGACAGCTTTGCAACTACTTTCATTATCCTTTTTCCATCAGTGAATGGAATGACGATATTTTCAATTTTTTCTCCTTGTTGCTCAAATATATTTTTAATAACAGGAAACGCTTTTTCTTGAATGTACAATGATTTCCTATCGTACCTTTCCTTTGCTTTTTCGTAAAGTGTAGATGTTAAATCGTTTACATCTTTTTCTAAAAATTCTTTCTCTGAAAATGGAGATTCTATTCCGAAATTGGTAATTACATCAAATTTAAACCCTTCAAAATCAGAACTTTCTTGTGTATATGAAACGATACTAAAACTGATATCGTAGATCATATTATCAATATCTAGATCCAGTTTCTCCCCAAAAAGAGCATTTTTTCGTCTATTGTAGATAGCAGTTCTTTGGCTATTCATCACATCGTCAAATTCCAATAGTCTTTTTCGAATACCAAAGTTGTTTTCCTCTACTTTTTTCTGTGCTCTTTCAATAGATTTAGTAATCATACTATGTTGAATGACTTCTCCATCTTTATGGCCCATCCTATCCATCATTTTAGCAATTCGCTCTGATCCAAATAAGCGCATTAAATTGTCTTCAAGAGAAACAAAAAATTGTGACGAACCGGGATCTCCTTGTCTTCCTGATCTACCTCTTAATTGCCTATCTACTCTTCTTGAATCATGTCTTTCCGTACCAATAATCGCTAAACCACCACCATCTTTGACGCCCTCTCCTAGTTTAATATCGGTTCCTCTACCTGCCATGTTGGTGGCAATGGTAACGGTTCCTGCTTTACCTGCTTCAGTAACGACTTCTGCCTCTTTTTGGTGAAGCTTGGCGTTTAGTACTTGATGAGGAACTTTTTTCATTTTAAGCATTCTAGAAAGAAGTTCGGATACCTCTACGGAAGTAGTCCCCACTAACACTGGTCTTCCAGCTGATCTTAGATCTTCAATTTCATTTATAATGGCTTGATATTTTTCTCTGCCAGTTTTAAAAACCAAATCATTTTGATCTGCACGAATAATGGGTTTGTTGGTTTGGACTACTACTACATCAAGTTCATATATATCCCAGAATTCTTTTGCTTCTGTCTCAGCAGTGCCCGTCATGCCCGAAAGTTTGTGATACATTCGGAAGTAATTTTGAAGTGTAATGGTCGCATAAGTCTGTGAAGCAGCTTCTACCTTTACATTTTCTTTGGCCTCGATGGCTTGATGTAATCCATCTGAGTACCGTCTACCCTCCATTATTCTTCCCGTCTGCTCATCCACAATCTTCACTTTATTGTCCATGACCACATATTCAATATCTTTTTCAAATAGAGTATATGCCTTTAATAATTGATTCATGGAATGAATACGCTCTGCCTTGACCGTATAGTCTGCCATCATCTCGTCCTTCATTTTAATAATTTTTTGAGGATCTTGATGCTTTTGTTCAATTTCAGCAACCATTTCTCCTATATCTGGAAGAATGTAAAAATTGGGGTCATTTTCACCCGAGATAAGATCAATTCCTTTTTCAGTAAGATCTATCGTATTATTTTTTTCATCGATTACAAAGTATAAAAGTTCATCTGCTTTAGGCATTTCTTTTGCGTTGTCCTGTAAATAAAAATTCTCTGTTTTTTGTAGATGAACTTTTATTCCTGGTTCACTTAAATACTTTATTAGTGCTTTGTTTTTTGGTAATCCTCTAAATGATCTAAAAAGAGCTAAACTGCCTTCTTCAAAAAGCTTCTTTTGCTCTTTTTTATCTAAGCCATCTTTTTCTGATTGATTTATTTTGGTTTTAGCCTCGTTTAATAAACCATTGATTAATTTTCTTTGATAATTTACTAAGGTTTCTACTTTAGGCTTAAGCCCAACATACTCCTGTTCATCCCCTTTTGGCACCGGTCCAGAAATGATTAAAGGTGTTCTAGCGTCATCGATTAATACAGAGTCAACCTCATCTATAATAGCATAATGGTGTTTTCTTTGAACCAATCCGTCAGTTTCAGAAACCATGTTATCTCTCAAATAATCAAATCCAAATTCGTTGTTAGTGCCAAAAGTAATATCCGCATCATATGCCGCTTTTCGTTCTGGTGAATGAGGTTGATAACGATCAATACAATCTACAGAAAGTCCATGAAATTGATAAAGTGGTCCCATCCATTCTGCATCCCTTCTAGCTAAATAGTCATTTACCGTAACTACATGAACTCCTTTTCCCACTAGGGCATTCAAATAAACAGGGAGTGTAGCGACTAATGTTTTTCCTTCACCCGTCATCATCTCAGCAATTTTCCCCTTATGTAAAGCTGCTCCTCCCATAAGTTGAACATCATAATGGATCATTGACCAGGTTATTTCAGAACCTGCAGCATCCCAACTACTTTTATAAACAGCAAACTCACCATCTATTTCAATGAAATCTCCTATAGAAGCAAGTTTCTTATCCATTTCACTTGCTCTAACCTTTAAATGTCCATTTTGGGTTAACCTTCTTGCTGTTTCCTTCACCACAGCAAAAGCACGAGGCATAATTTCTAATAAGGTCTGCTCGATTAATTCATTCTCATCCTTTTCTAATTTTTCTACCTGTTCAAATAAAGCTTCCTTGTCTTGAATAGACAATTCACTAGATGAAGCTTGTTGTTTCAATTGTTGAATCTCCGCTGTAATGTTCTGATATGACGATTTTATTTGTTCCTTAAAAATAATCGTCTGCTCTCTTAGTTCATCATCACTGAATTGCTGCATTTTAGCGAATTCTGCTGCAGTGTCATTTATAATTGGTGATAACTCTTTTAGATCTTTTTGAGATTTGTCTCCAAAGAGTTTTTTAAGGATTCCGTCTAACATGCTTTACTTTTTCGGATAGTAAAAATAATTGAATAGTTAGAACAAATACGTACTATAATCTTAAAAAAATTAAAAGTGTAAGACGAAAAGTTAGAATAATGCTCTAATATTCATCTTCATTAAAGAAGAAATCTTCCTTTGTTGGGTAGTCGGGCCAAATTTCTTCGATTGTATCATAAATTTCACCTTCGTCCTCAAGAGCTTGAAGATTCTCAACAACTTCTAGGGGAGCACCCGTTCTCATGGCAAAATCAATAAGTTCATCTTTTGATGCTGGCCAAGGGGCGTCTTCTAAATATGATGCAAGTTCTAATGTCCAATACATATGATAATCTAAATTTTAGATTTCGCAAATGTAAATTTTTTATTGATTTAACAAACTAAAATGAAAAAAATTAATCGTTAATTAATTCTTTTTTGGATTCCAGGGCGTCTCTTTTAGGTTATGATCTTTTAAGACTTTACGAGCCAAAACAAAAAGAAAATCAGACAACCGATTTAGATAAACAACAATCTCAGGACTCATATTGTTCTTTTCACATGATTCAATTACCAAACGTTCAGCTCTTCTACAAACACATCTAGCTATATGACAATAGGATGAATGTTTATGACCTCCTGGAAGAATGAAATTTCTCATTTCAGGTAATTCAATTTCCATTAAATCAATTGATTTTTCCAAATTAGATGTGGATGTACTAGAAATAATTGGAAGTTTATCCATCATTTTTTCGTCTCCGTCAGCGGCTAGATGAGACCCAATCGTAAAAAGAGTTTCTTGAATTTCTTTAAAATCAAAATTTACAGTGTTGTTCAATTCGTCTTTTAGCAAGCCAATCCACGAATTTAGTTCATCAATTGTACCATAGGCTTGTATGCTTAGATTGTATTTCTTTACTCTCTTACCACTAAACAAAGAGGTTGTTCCTTTATCACCAGATTTTGTGTAAATTTTCATATTAATGCCATTTCATATTTATTTTCAATATCTGCAATTACTGAAAATAATTCATCCTTGTCGTCTATGGTTACAAGTTTATTTCTAACAGGTTTGAAATTGGGTATTCCCTTAAAATAATTAGCGTAGTGCCTCCTCATTTCTACTATACCTACTCTTTCCCCTTTCCATCTTATGCTGAAATCCAAGTGCTCTTGTACCACTTTAACTCTTTCAGCAAGGGTTGGCTTCTGTTGTTCAACACCGTACTTCATGTAATGTTTTACCTGATTAAAAAACCATGGATTGCCTATGCTAGCTCTTCCGATCATTATCCCGTCTACACCATATTCATTTTGGTATCTGACTGCTTTTTGAGGCGAATCAATATCTCCATTTCCAAAAACGGGAATATGCATTCTAGGGTTATTTTTTACTTCTCTTATTAGTGTCCAATCGGCTTCTCCTTTATACATCTGAGACCTGGTTCTTCCGTGAATAGAAATCGCTTGGATACCTACATCTTGAAGTCTCTCTGCTGCTTCTACTATATATTTTGAGTTTTCATCCCATCCAAGGCGAGTTTTAACAGTAACTGGAAGTGTTGTTGAATTAACAATAGTTTTTGTTAATGAAACCATCTTTGGAATATCTTGTAAAATTCCCGCACCGGCTCCTTTACAAGCTACTTTTTTCACAGGGCAACCATAGTTTATATCAATGATATCAGGGTTAACCCTTTCGCATACCTCCGTTGCTCTCATCATGGAATCAAATTCAGAACCAAAAATTTGAATGCCAACAGGACGCTCGTACTCAAAAATATCCAGTTTCTGAATACTTTTAGCTGCATCACGAATGAGACCTTCTGAAGAAATGAACTCTGTATACATGACATCAGCACCGTATTTTTTACACAATGCCCTAAACGGAGGATCACTCACATCTTCCATAGGAGCCAGTAAAAGAGGAAAGTCACCAAGATTTATATCACCTATTTTAACCATGATTTTGAGATGCAAAGGTAGGTATATCCATCTAATTCCTATATTTCGTTCATGAAAAATAGTTTAGACATCACATCTATGTCTTATATCAAGTATTTGCTTTTGGTGATTTTAATCACTCTTCTTTCCATGACGCTATTTCAAATAATTCCCATGTTAGTTATAACCTTATTTCATGAAAATGGAGATTATATCATTGCTAACATTGCAGCTTATCACAGTGATCCTTTCCTAATGGATGAACATGTAAATACGATTCCAGATATTTTCAACAGCACTGTAAATTCTCTAAAGATATTAACCTTATGTTCCCAAATTGGAACATTCTTAGTTCCAAGTCTTTTTATCTTTTGGCGATTTAAAAACATACCGTTACATGTAAATGAAATGGATAAAAAAGGGATATTTTATCTGATTATTCCTTTTTTGATTTTATTGGGCTTTTCTCAGCTATTAGTGCAATTCAGCTTATACATTGGATATGATTTTTTTCCTGACACTATCGTTACTTATTTAGAAAAGGAACAACTTTTTAACACTAAAATCCAGGATTATTTTGTTACAAAAAGCATAATTAACTTATTGGTAAATGTTGGCTTAATGGCCATACTTCCAGCAGTTGCCGAAGAGCTTTTTTTTAGAGGTATATTACAACCCTTATTTATCAAGTTAACCAAAAGGAAATGGTGGGGAATATTAATTACATCTGTTATTTTTAGTCTTCTTCATTTTCAGATTGACCACTTGCTGGCTATTTTATTTGCAAGTGTAATATTAGGCCTTGTCTACGAAAATAAAATGAATATTTATCTTAATATGTTGCTACATTTTGCGTTTAACACATTTTCACTCTTAAGCCTTTTTTTAATTAAGAATGATATGATAAAAGAAGAAAATCTAGAGTTTATATTAAACTACGGGTTAATTCCAGTTGGGTTGATTGGATTGATGTTAAGCATCAAAAAAAATGGGTGGAATTTAATCTAAGTGAAGAATTTACTTTTCTTTATTAACTGAGTAAACTACTTTAAACGCCTCTGCTTCTTTAAGTTCATCTTGAACTTTTTTCACAATACGCATTTCTGTTTTTTTATCCACCTTAAAAACATTAAAAAATCTAGAGTCCCAAACTTGAGAATATTCCGGATTTTTTCGAAGTTTAACTAAATAGTCTCTTATTTCTTCGTAATCGTTGATAAGATCATCATCTAGCTGTACCCTGAAGTCATCTACTCTTCCCGGGACTCTACCTATCCAGAAATAAGCTGCTTTGATATTCTTTTCAAGATCAATGGTCTCCTTAATGGCCACCTTATCTATTTCTAATTTATTCGTTTCTTTTTCTTTAAAAACAGTTGTTACCATGAAAAAGAATAAAAGCATAAATACAATATCCGGAAGTGCTGCGGTAGATATTCCTGGTTCTTTCTTTTTCTTACCCTTAGAAAACTTTGACATTCTTAAAAATTATATTATTGTACAGATCTGTTTTTCTCTTTCATTATCTTTTTAGGATAAACCTGTCTAATGGCTGAAATTTTTTGCTTATCAGACTCTACCTTATCATTCAACTTACCAAAAGGAACATTAAATTTATCGATGCATAAGCTATCTCTTAAGTGGTTTAATCCCAACATGATTTGGTCTAATACCTTCATGTAGGTTTCGTACTTAGTAGAATTATCCATTTGTATAGAAACTGTTGCATTATTAGGTAGTGTTTTAAACCCCATACCTCCAAATTCATTAACTGCATCTAGCCTTCTTGTCCACGCATCTAGTTCAATTTTAAATAGTGGTGCATCTGGGTAAACGGCAAGGGCAGCTTCAAGCGAGGAAATGGTATCCTCACATATTTTTTTATCTACCTCTATATAACTTGGTAAGTTACTTGCACCATCTTCATGCTGATAAAATTTAACTACTGCGTGTTTTATATCTTCTAACTCCGCAAACTCTCCTTCAATTCCAATTTTATCATTTTTATTGGCCATGATTTGAAGAACATTTTTTTCATTTAAAAGAAATTCTACATCCGATTTTTGAGGTAGTCTTTCCTCCTGAACCTGTGGTAGATTCATGGTGGTCGTAATAAGAAAGAAGATCAATAACAAAAAAGCAATATCTGCCATAGATCCAGCATTTATTTCCTCAACTTCTCTTTTTGCCATTACTTTCTGAGTTTGATTACTGATCCACCAATCCAACTAACTAGAGCGACAAAAATAAGAAGGATTGTTGAATTTATGGCTGTATTAGCAAGAGTCCAATCAGTGCCTCTATCATCAATAGAGATAAAATAGACTATTAGCATAAACAAAACAAAAATCCCTACTCCGGTTAATATTTTCTTTGCTTTAGCCCAATTGATGTAAGCCAAATAACCAAATCCTAAAATCAATAATAAAAAGGTTGCAGATACCGTAACGATAGAAAAAAACGTTAACGTAAATACATGACTATCAAGAGTTTGTTCTAAAGAAGTCTGGTAATTTCTTAATATTTCACCTTCAGACTTACTGTAAGTTGAGTCATTATCAAGATCTTTGTAAGTATAATTACCAAACTTATCTTTTATAAATCTTCCTTTGTCATCTTTTTCAAATTCAAATTGATCATTGTTAAATGCAGCGACCTTAATTTGCTCTGGATTCATTTCTTTTGGGTTGTCATCAGACATCACAATCAATGTAAATAAAACTCCAAGGAATATTACCAAGTAAGTGATAATTCTAGTAACCAGATTTTGTTTGTCGTTTTCCATTTTGTTTGGATTAATGATTTACAATTATTTCTTTAAATCATGTTTTACAAGAACATCAATCAGAGAAATTGAAGCGTCTTCCATCTGGTTTACTAAAGTGTCTATTTTAGAAACGATGTAGTTGTAAAATATCTGTAGAATAATGGCAACAATAAGACCAGAAACCGTAGTAATAAGAGCAACCTTAATACCTCCAGCTAATTCATCAGGCTTAGCTTCACCTTTAGCCTCGATGATATCAAATGCATCAATCATCCCTATTACCGTTCCCATAAATCCAAGCATTGGAGCTAGGGCAATAAATAAACCAATCCATGAAAGACCTCTTTCTAACAGACCCATTTGAACACCTCCGTAAGCAATAACTGATTTTTCAACCATTTCAATTCCTTCCGAGCTTCTTTCTAAACCTTGGAGAAATATACTTGCTACTGGACCTCTTGTGTTTCTGCACACTTCCTTTGCTGACTCTACACCTCCATTGGACATAGCTGATTCAATATCCTGAAGTAATTTCTCTGTGTTCGTTGTAGCAAGGTTTAAGTATATTATTCTTTCAATAGAAAGGGCCAAACCAAGGATCAATGCAATAAGCACAAAAGACATAAATAATGGCCCACCATCAATAAATTTCTTTTTAATTTCTTGAGTTACTTTTTCAACGTTAGCGAAAAAGCCATCTTCTTCAGCTTCTTCTACCGGTGCACTAGCTTCTTCAACTTCTGGAACTACCTCTTCAACAGCTTCTTCAACTTGAACTTCTTCCTGAACAGAAGAATCCATCTCTTCAGCACCTTCAGCTATCATTTCTACATTTTCTGTAGCACTAGAATCTTCTTGTGCCATTAATGGATTTACAAATAAAAACATTCCGATAAGTGCGGTGAATAAAAGTCTTTTTTTCATGATTGTTTTGTTGTCAATTAATATGTAATAATTTTTGCGGTGGCCAAATTACAAAAAAATATAGGTTTAGAACAAAATTAAATTTTAAATGGAAAATTCTCCTGCTTTTTCAGTTAGAAATTCTTTTTTGAATAATTCCACTTGATCTTCAGTTCTGTATAGATAAAGCATAGATTTTGTAATTACTGCTTCTAGCGTCATATCACCTACTCCTATTACACCTGCAGCATGTAATTGTTTCCCAGTTTCATATTTTTGTTGCTCAACCCTACCCCCCTTGCACTGACTTACATTTAAAAAAATTACTCCCTTCGAAGTAAACTTTTTAATAAGTTTCATTATTTTTTCATTCAATGGAATATTGCCTGATCCGTAAGTCATCAATATAATCACTTTTGCAGATGTCGTTTCAATTTGAGCTTTTAAGTTTTTTTCTGTTAAACCAGGAAAAAACACAATTATTTGAATTCTTGAGTCAAACCCTTTCAAATAAGACAACCCTTTCTTTTTGGGACGATACAAGCAATTAAAGTTGTAGTTAATATCGATACCTGCTTCAGCTATAGAAGGAAAATTATAGGATTTAAATGCCTCAAAGTGTTCTGAGCTGATCTTAGTTGTTCTATTCGCTCTGTAAAGTTGGTATTCAAAATATATAGCCACTTCTTGAATAAGAGGCACATTATCTCGTTTTGTAGAGGCTATTTCTATGGCGGTAATTAAATTTTCTTTTCCATCTGTCCTTACCATACCTATTGGCAATTGAGAACCGGTAAAAATGATAGGCTTATCTAAATTTTGAAACATAAAACTTAATGCACTTGCCGAATAGGACATCGTATCTGTTCCGTGTAATACTACGAAACCGTCATAATTTTCATAATTTTTAAAGATAAAATCTCCTGTTTTTTCCCATATTTGTGGAGAAACACTCGATGAATCTATTGGATTTTTAAAAGAGACCGCATCAATTTGACATTTAATTTTTTTAAGTTCCGGTAGTTCTTTATTGACCTCATTAAAATCAAAAGGCTTCAGTGTTTTACTTTGATGATCTTCAACCATCCCAATCGTTCCACCAGTGTAGATGATTAAAATTTTTGGTTTACTACTTTTCACATGACAAAGATTGGAAAAAGAACCAAAAATCCATCTATTAAAAACAAATAATAGTATTCATTTCTTGCTTTGTAACTTGGTATTACGGCTAAAGCTGTAAAAGTGAATAAATAGCATAATTCAACTTTTTCTAACTTAAAATAGGTGTATAATATTAGAGCTATAAGTAGTGACAGCGCAATTAAAACACATCCAATCGAACCAACGATTTGAGGTAAAGTTTTTAAATTTTCGCTGTCGTAATTCAAATCTCTTATATCAAAGGGTATTGTGATCGCTAAAATGAATGTAAATACAATTATAGAAAATGAGAAATCAACAGTTGTAAAGAAAAGTAATTGAGGAGTAATAACACACACCCATGACCAAATCAAAGCAATTAGGATTAATTTCAATGAAGGTATTGTTCTAAAACCAAAGGATGTATAATGGTTAGATTTATACATGACTACCGCAATAAAAGCAGGAAAAGAAAAAATCAATACTTCAAACGAAAAAGTAACGATAACAATGGGTAATGAAATTAAAAATAGGGTGTAGGATAAATATTTCATTTTTTGTCCATACTTGCTCAGCCAATTCGTTTGATTCTTACGACTGATAGATGAAATTGGATTAGAACTCATTTGAATATTGTATCCAAAGAAAGTCATCAAGAAAACAATCAATAGGTATTCATATTGAATATGCTGTTCATAATATAGAAATGTGGAAAGCGTACACATGACTGCACCAATAGAAATCCAACAATTGGAAAATATAACTGCATCTACTGTGCGTTTCATGCTTTGTTATGGATTTAGCAGGATTTTTAAGACTACTACTAAACTAGCACCTAAAATAGAACCACTTACAATGGATTTAGAGTTTTTCTTTACAAAAATTTGATCGTACCCTTGAAAGTAGCAAGCCTTGGCATTTTCAATCTCTATATAATTTCTTGTCTTGTTTAACTGATTTAATTTTAATTTAACTAATGAAGTACTCCACATCGGAGCTGATATTGTTAGCCAACTGGCACTATTTTTAAAAAATCCTTTGTCATGGGTGTTCCGAAATTCATATGTATCTAACATGGATAAAATTATTCCAAATGCAAAACCTTTTAAAAATTCACCCTTTGTTTTATATCCATAGTTAGCTGTTTTTTTTCCAAATACATAATGTTCCATTTCTGCCTTAGTCATTGGATTATTTTCAAAGGGTTTTGGGATATAAAAAACATGATCTTTTTCCACTGTTGAATATTTAAATACAGATTCTTTAGCATAATTTTTAAATGACCATAAATCTCCTTTCATTTTCAAGCCATGAAGTGTCCATTCTGTCTGTTCAACTAACTTAAAAACTACTGTATCGCCATTATAAAAATAAAGTGTACCTGTATTAATTGAATCAATTGGTAATGTGTGACTATCAATGTACTGAGAATGAAGCTTAAAAATGCAACACAAAAGGTAAATATTGAATAGGAAAAATTTAATGGGATTATGTATTAAATATCAAAAAATAAATATAAACAATTGATTAACAAATCAGTCATTTCAAATCTTTGATATATATATTTGCGCAAAATTGAAAGTATCTTATAAACATGCATAATTCATTTGTTAATAGGCATATTGGAATCAGAAATGATGAAGTGTCTACGATGTTATCTAAAATTGGAAACAAAACCATCGATGAACTTGTTCGTCAGACCATTCCTCATTCCATATTAAAAAGTGATGAACTTAATGTGGATGAAGCCATTAATGAAAATGATTACTTGAAACATCTACAAGAACTAGCCAATAAAAATACGCTGAACGACAATTACATAGGTCAAGGCTATTATGGAACCATTATTCCAAATGTAATAAAGAGGAACATTTTATGTAATCCTGGTTGGTACACGGCCTACACACCTTATCAAGCAGAAATAGCTCAGGGAAGATTAGAAGCATTGTTAAACTTTCAAACCATGATTACTGAACTAACCGGGATGGAATTAGCAAATGCTTCGTTATTAGACGAATCAACTGCTGCTGCAGAGGCTATGCTAATGTTTTTTCACATGAGATCAAGAGATCAGGTTAAAAGAAATGTAAAAAAATTCTTTTTAAGCGAAAAAGTATTTGACCAAAACAAAGAAGTTATTATTGCTAGGGCTGAACCACTCAATATTGAAGTAGTAATAGATGATCCTGAATCAATTCGTTTTAACGATGAATTTTTTGGGGCCATTGTACAGTACCCTGATGCATACGGAGAAATTCATGATTATTCCAGTTTTGTAGATAAAGCTAAATTATTTCAAATTCCAGTAGCTGCCATTGCTGATATTATGAGTTTAGTTTTACTGAAAAGTCCTGCAAGTTGGGGTGCAGATGTGGTAGTGGGTTCAACTCAACGTTTTGGAGTTCCCATGGGATATGGAGGTCCTCATGCCGCTTATTTTGCATGTGGCGAAGAGCATAAACGATTTATTCCGGGAAGAATCATTGGGGTGTCTTTAGATTCTAATGGTAATCCAGCACTTAGAATGGCTCTTCAAACTAGAGAACAACACATCAAAAGAGGTAGGGCCACTTCTAATATTTGTACCGCTCAAGCCTTGTTAGCTGTTATGGCTGGAATGTATGCTGTTTATCATGGACCTGAAGGATTGAAAGAAATTGCTATTGAAATTGCCATAAAAACAAATAGTCTTCGCAATAGCCTTGAAAAAATGGGATTAAATGTGTTAAATTCCAATCAGTTTGACACCATCACCGTTCAAACAAACAATGAAAATTGGGAAAACTTAATGTCAGATAACGGCATTAATCTTTTTTACCGTAAGGATTCCTTCAGTATTTCAATTGATGAAACTACAACTTGGTCTGATATCGATAAGTTAATAGCTGTTTTTAACCAAAAATTAAAAACAGATGTTCGAATAGAAAAAATAAACTATGCCAGTTCCCATTTACACAGAAAAGATTCCTTTTTAAATCAAAAAGTTTTCAATAATTACCATTCTGAAACTGAGATGATGAGATATGTAAAGAAGCTAGAAAATAAAGACTTATCTCTGGTTCATGCTATGATCTCACTAGGTTCCTGTACTATGAAATTAAATGCAGCTTCAGAAATGGAACCCATTACTTGGCCCTCATTTTGTAATCTTCATCCTTTCGCACCAGTGGAGCAAACTCAAGGGTATCAGGAAATTTTTGACACGCTTATAAAAGATTTAAGTGATATTACGGGTTTTGACAGTGTTTCACTTCAACCTAATAGTGGAGCACAAGGGGAATACTCTGGATTAATGGTTATTCGAGCATTTCACCAGGACAATAATGAAGGACACAGAAATATTTGTTTAATTCCAAATAGTGCTCATGGAACGAATCCTGCAAGTGCAGTAATGGCAGGGATGGAAGTAGTTTTAGTCAAGTGCGATGAAAAAGGGAATGTAGACTTAGAGGATTTGAAAAACAAAGCAGAACTACACAGTTCAAATCTGGCAGCTCTAATGGTTACCTACCCGTCAACTCACGGGGTTTTTGAGGAAGAAATTAAAACCATAACAAACATAATTCATGAAAACGGTGGTCAAGTGTACATGGACGGCGCGAATATGAATGCACAGGTAGGATTAACTTCCCCAGGCCTAATTGGCGCTGATGTCTGCCATTTAAATTTACACAAAACATTTGCCATACCTCATGGTGGTGGAGGTCCTGGAATGGGACCAATTGGTGTGGCAAAACATTTAACCCCGTTTTTACCAGGAAATCCTATCATTAAAACAGGTGGTATTAAAGCCATTAAGTCTATAAATGGAGCTCCTTGGGGTAGTGCTTTAATTCTTCTTATATCCTACGGATATATTAAAATGCTAGGTGCAACTGGTCTGAAAAGATCAACAGAAATAGCGATCTTGAACGCCAACTATTTAAAATCTAAACTTGAAAATCATTATGATGTTTTATATATGAACGAAAGCAATAGGGTTGCACATGAAATGATATTAGACTGTAGAAATTTTAAAAAAACCAGCGGTATTGAAGTAGAAGACATTGCAAAAAGATTAATTGATTATGGTTTTCATGCACCAACTGTTAGTTTTCCCGTTGCTGGAACATTGATGATTGAGCCTACTGAGAGTGAATCCATTACAGAATTAGATAGATTTGCGGATGCCATGATTTCTATTAGAGAAGAAATCAGAGCTATTGAAAGCGGCGAAATGGATAAAATAGATAATGCCCTTAAAAACGCACCACATACTTGTGCTGTACTTGCAGAAGAAAATTGGGAACATCCTTACTCAAGAAAAGAAGCCGTATTTCCTACCATTTACCAATACCAAACCAAATTTTGGCCACCCGTTGGCAGAGTGGACAATGCTTATGGAGATCGAAACTTAATTTGTAGTTGCTTACCCCTTGAAGAGTATGAAAATGAGGTGCAGGTTGCAAATTCATAAAAATTGCAATAAATTAAACACTAATTTTGTGGAAAACAATTACAATGTTCAGGCTGAATACGGTAATTTCACAAAATCTTTTTTTTATTAACAAATAACAATTTTACTAATAAATTAAGTTTTCTTAGTTTTACACTAATTAATAAACAAACATAACATGAAGAAAATATACGTTTTATCCCTAGCCCTATTTACGGCATTAGCGGGATTTTCTCAATTCACCAACGTCAAAGGCGAATTGGTAAAGAGAAAAGAATTTAAAGAATCAAAAGTTAAGCCCTCGGTTTCTAACCATATTCCTAAAGGACTAACCCTTTGGTCAAACGAATTTGATAACAGTGCTGACTGGGTTTTAGATAACACATGTGCATACACTGGTTACAACCTAGTAGGTGGATATGATTATGTAGCAGGGTCAAGTACCACTGCTTTATCTACTTGTAGCGGAAATGGGACAGTTGCAAATGATCCTAATACTTCTCAACCAGCTCAGTGGGTATTTGAAACTAACCCAAGTGTAATTCCCGTAGGTGTGCTTTCTCCTTTTGCCTCAGCTTCAGCAGCCAATGGATTTTTATTTATCGACTCTGATGCTACAGGTGGTGGAGATGGTGATGGAACACCCATTTTTGTAACAGCAACCATTGCATCTCCAATTGATTTAACAGGTGAGCCAAGTGTAGTATTATCTTTCTCTCACAATTACCGTTGGTGGCAAGACACAAGAGGGGTAAGGGTGTCACCAGATAATGGAGCTTCTTGGTATCAATATGAAATTACGAATAACGCCGGATATCCAAATGATCAAAACTCTGGTAATCCAGAAATTACATCTATTGATATTTCATCAGTGGCTGGAAATGCTTCACAAGTTTTAGTTCAATTTTATTATGAAGACAATGATTTTTGGGCTTGGTATTGGGCAGTAGATGATGTAAAGATTTCAAGAAAAGATCAAAATAACATCGTAAATAATTCATCATGGATTTTTGGAGAAAATAGTGGTGGTGCTGAATATGGTAGAACTCCAGTAACTCACTTACCACAAAATTGGTATGTAGGTGCTCAAGTCACTAATGATGGAGTTAATGATCAAACTAATGTAACTTTAAATGCAGATTTCGGATCTTTCTCTGTAAATACAGGCATTAACGTAATAGAATCAGATTCAACTAGAATCGTAGAAACATTAGAGCCTATTGCATTAACTGTAGGAGTTTATAACGGAACGTTTACAGTTTCATCTGACTCAGATGCGGTTGCAGGACCTAACTCAGCTGATAACGTATTTCAAAGAAATTTCGAAGTTACCACCGACTTATATACACTAGACGGTATTGGAAATCATCCTTCAGGTACAGAAACACTAGGATCAATTGGAAGTAATACATGGAGTGATGCTGCAGATGGGTTAGTATGTGCTACTATGTATCCAGTTTTACAAAATGATGTGATTAATAATGTGAGAACTTACATTACTTCATCCTCACTTGCTGGAGCTGAAGTTATCTTGTACATTTTAGATTCTATTGATATGGCATCTTGGAACTCTGGAGCAGCTTACTTTACTTCAGATATTTACACTTTAACACAGAATGATGTTAACCAAGGATATTTTGATATCCCTGTATTATATCAAAACTCTGATGGTACGTGGTCTCACCTTGATGTAATGCCAGGTAATTACTATGCAGCAGTAGAGTTGTTCAGCGCAGGTAATACGTTTGATGTAAGAATTGTTGATGATGCTACTGTACCACAACCAGCATGGCAAAGTTCAATTTACTATCCAAATGACCAGGTATATTCCAACGGGAATGCATTTGCCATACAGTTAATGCTTGGTGCAAATACATCAGTAAGTGAAACCGTACTTGAAGATGTAACTGTTTATCCTAATCCTTCAAATGGAATTATTAATATCAAATCTTCATCAGACATTCTTGACGTCTGTGTTTTTGATATCTCTGGAAAAATAGTACACAATACTACATTAAATGGCAACTACGCTATTGACTTATCAAAATTAGATAAAGGTTCCTACATTATTGAATTAAGAAATTCAACTGGTGTATATAAAGAAACCATTACTATCCAGTAGTAATAATTATACTCAAAAACTAAAAGGGAGAGTGATCTCCCTTTTTTGTTTGAATAAATCAGATATAATTATTTTAGTATAACCTATTATTTTCTTATTTTTACTTTAATTAACTTAACTTTTAATCAAAATAATTATGAAAAAAACACTACTTAGTACGATTCTATTAGTTTTTTCCATTATCAGTTTCAATGCACAAACTATTGAGTTTACCGTTGAAGCTCCCGCCAGTATTGCTGGTCCTTACGGCTTTTCATCAACTAATGATGTAGCTGGTTGGGGAAGTCCAGATTTATTGGATACGGCTAATGCTGTTATGGATACACTAATGTTTGTGGACGATGGCACAGCAGGAACCAATCCACAAGGAAACCCGATGTCAGCAGAGGGATGTAACCCACTTATAAATGACCTTTCTGGAAAAATTGCTGTTATTTACAGAAATACATGTCAATTTGGAACTAAAATTTTAAATGCAGAAAACGCTGGTGCTGTAGCTGCAATTATTATTAATAGAGAACCTGGATTAGTTAATATGGCTCCTGGTGATGATGGTGCTAATGTTACCATACCGGCTATCTTTATTGAAGATGCAACTGGTACAATCATTACTAATGAAATGGCCAATGGTCCTGTAGTTGCCTTTATCGGAACTAGATCATTTAGTTATAACGTTGCAATAGCCAATTCTGGTGTAATTAGACCTGAAGCAGCTGCGACTCCTTCTGCTTTAGCTCAAAGTAATGCTGAATACGAAGTTCAACTTGGTGCATGGGTTACCAATCCGGGGAGCCAAATGAATAACGTAACACTAAAAGCAGTTATAACTGAAGGTGGTACTACATTATATGATCAAAGTTCAGCTTCATCACCGATCATGTCTGGTGATAGCGTATATGTAAGTTTACCCACATTCAGTCAAGCTTCTTACAGCGAAGGAATGTACACTTTAACCTATACGGTTAACGAGGGTGATACGTTGGAAGAATTTGCTCAAGATAATGTAGTAACGCAAGATTTTCATATCAGCAGTACAAAATACTCAAATGCCACACTAGACGCTAATGCAGAATTGGTACTTAGTCCATTCTACAGACCATCTAATGCGACAGGAAGTGTAAGTATGTGTACACATTTGATGGACCCTAATGCTAGTAGAATGGCTGCCATGGGTGTTAGTTTTGCCGCAGTAGTAAGTGGAGGTGATTTAACTGGAAGATACTTTTCAGTATATGCACATGAAATGACAGATGTATTTACAGATTTAAGTGATCCTAACTTTGCTGGAATCACAGGTGTAAATACCGTTGCTCAGGGAGAATTTACATATCCAACTGATTCTGCATATCAAGAAGTGTATGTCCCATTTTTACAACCATTTCAATTAACTGATGGACAACGTTATCTATTTTGTGTGAACACATTTGACACAGATGTATACATTGGTTTCGATGATAACCTAGATTATACTCAAAATGTGGATAATGTGTACCAGCAACCAGTAAGTGTGGTCGAAAATAGCGGCACATGGTATACTACTGGTTTTGGAAACGATGTAATTGCAGGTGTTTCAGTAGAATTATCTACGAATCTCTCATTAGAAGATAATGTAATTGAAAACGTTAAAGCTTATCCTAACCCTGCAACCACATTTATCAATGTTCCATTAAATGGAGTAGTTGGTAATGGAACTTTAAATATTTTAGATTTAACTGGAAAATTAGTTAGTACGATGAACATCAGCGTGAACAACACATTAACAGTAGATGTTTCAGCACTTTCAAATGGAACTTATACCTTTAATCTAATGATAGAAGATGGTAAATCTTCTAGATTTAACGTGGTAATAAATAAGTAACCCACATCTTTAAATATGATTAAAAAGGGGCTAATGCCCCTTTTTTTGTCCTAATTTTTTTCCTGAGGTTATCGTTTCAATTGTTGAAGAAACTTGGAGACATATATAAAATCGTGAAGTTCTTTCACTTTCACGTCTAAAATCTCATTCTTTGAACCTGTCCATTTGTTTTCACCGGAATCAATAAACATAATGTTTTCACCAATTTCTAACACAGAATTCATGTCATGTGTAATCACAATGGTGGTCATATTATATTCCTCTGTAATTTCCTTTATTAATTCATCTATGACTATAGCAGTTACAGGGTCTAAGCCAGAATTTGGTTCATCACAAAATAGATATTTTGGTTGCATAGCAATGGCTCTAGCAATGGCAACCCTTTTTTGCATACCTCCGCTTAATTCTGAAGGAAAAAGTTGATTTTTATTGATAATATTTACCCGGTTTAAACAAAAGTTGACTCTTTCTGAAATTTCTTCGTTAGTCATTTTGGTAAACATTTTTAACGGAAATGCTACATTTTCTTCTACAGAAAGGGAATCAAATAAAGCGCTAGCCTGAAATAGCATACCTATTTCCTTTCTGATTTCTTTTCTAGCCTTTGGTTTAAGATCAGAAAGTTTTCTGTCGTCATAGTAAATCTCTCCCTCATCCGGTTCGAAAAGACCAACAATACATTTAGTTAATACTGATTTTCCAGAACCACTTTTACCTATAATTAAATTGGTTTTACCAGTTTCAAATACGAAAGAAATGTCTTTTAATATTTGAATATCAGCAAAAGACTTAGAAATATGTTTGACTGTAATCAAATTAAAATTAATTGGGTTAAGATATAATTTGCTATTAGAATGAAAATACTGCTATATACAACCGCTTTGGTACTAGCTTTACCCACTTCTAAAGCTCCTCCTTTCAAATAATACCCAAAAAAACTAGAAATACTAGTGATTAGAAATGCAAACACAGAAGTTTTTATTAGTGCATATCGAACATATCCAAAATTATCTTCTGAAAAGGATCTGATACCTTCAATATATTGTTCAACTGGAATGATTTCAGTGGCATAACACACTATTCCACCTCCCAGGAATCCGAATACCATGCTATACATGATTACAACAGGAAAAATGAATAATGAACCCAATATTTTGGGGCCAATTAAATAACCAATTGAGTTGACCCCCATTACTTCTAGTGCATCAATTTGTTCTGTTACTCTCATGGTTCCTAACTCTGAAGCAATATTTGAACCTACTTTACCGGCTAAAATCAAGGAAATTATAGTAGGACAAAACTCCAATAGCATGGATTGCTTTACTGTAAAACCTACAGTGTAGTCAGGAATCCATGCAGATTCAATTACACTAGCTGTTTGTATAACTAAAACTGCACCCATAAAACCAGACATAAGAATGACTATAAATAGTGATTTTAAGCCTAGCTGTATAACTTCATCCACAAATCTCCTCCAGTATATGCTGAATTTTTCAGGTTTTAAAAAAATGCTGTAAAGCATGGTCATATATTTTCCAAACGTGGGAATCATAGATATAAATCCAAAATAAACAATAATAATTGTCTTTACACATCTGTAATCATTAATTTTGAGCATATTTTATTTAATGAACTACAAAATCATATATACTTTATCAGCAATAATTTTATTGTTTATAGCTTTACCTTCTTGTAACGTTAGCCAAAAGAAGAAAAATAAAAAATGTGATTGTCCAGGGTTCAGCAAAGTAGATAAGTTGTACCCAACCGAAATGCAAAACTTAAATTATTTAAATGAAGAAAAAAGCCATTATAGTTAGTGGATATTTTAACCCGATTCACAAAGGACATTTAGAATATTTTCAAAATGCAAAAATAAAAGCTGATTATTTATTTGTAATTGTTAATTCAGATCATCAACGCGAATTAAAAGGAAGTAAACCCTTTCAAGATGAAGAAGAAAGAATGATAATTGTAAATAGTATTAAAGGAGTAGATAAAGCTGTGCTTTCTGTAGATAAAGACAGAACAGTTTGCAAAACCATAAAAAAAATTGTGATGGAATTTGGAGATCAATATCAATTTGCATTTGCTAATGGAGGAGATCAAAACAATGAGACTATTCCAGAAAAACCAATTTGTGAACAGCTTGGCGTAATACTAATTGATGGATTGGGTGATAAAATTCAATCCTCAAGTTGGTTATTAAATAAAAGTGAATAAAATCAGTAATGATTTGTATCAAAGTTGATATCCCTGAAGAAATTTGTGAAATTAATGACGAATTGAAGGCCATTTATCACAGTAAAGAAAGTGTGTGTATTTGGATTTTTAAAACCGTATTGCAAAGAGATTCATTCATGAAAGAAACCGCCGGAATGAATAAAAAACAAAGAGAGACTCACTTTAACACGTTCTACAACACATAGGACTAAACTTACCTTAATACTACTTTTCTTTCTGCATCAAGACGAAGAAGTACACTTATCATCAGCGTAAATGCCAACACAGCTGAACCTCCTTTACTAAAAAAAGGCAATGGAATTCCAATAACTGGAGCTAATCCTATAACCATACCTATGTTAATCATGAAATGAAAAAATAAAATACTGGTTACGCAATATCCATAAATTCTGGTAAACTTACTTCTTTGACGTTCAGCAATCATTATCATCCTGATAAGAATGGCTGCATATAACAATATAAATACAAAGCATCCCAAAAAGCCCCATTCTTCTGCTAAAACACAAAAGATAAAGTCTGTATTTTGCTCAGGAACATGTTTAAACTTATCATTGCTTAAAGTCCCTTTTAGATACCCTTTTCCAAAAGTTTCTCCAGAACCAATCGCCGACAGGGCCTGATAGATATTATACCCATCTCCCTTTCTGTCTTCCTTAATGCCAAACATTATTTGAAATCTATTTCTGTGCCGTTCCTTAAATATATTATCATAGACAAAACTTACAGAAAAGGTGATAAAGATACCTACTGCACTAACAATAGCAAGTCGAACAAATTTTTCTCTTCTGTACCTCGGCAAAACAAAATATCTAATAATAAAGAATGCCGAAGTAGAACCAAGTAGTAAAATGAAACCAAAAATTAAGTTTCCAGAAATTGAAATTCCTAAGATGGTTATATATGATGCTGAAGCTTTAAAAAACACACCTGTTACTGCAATTAAAACACCAAAAAGACCAATTAATAGTATGTTACCGGAAAGCCCCTCACGATACAGCACAAAAACAAAGCCAATAAATACCAGCATAGTACCTGGATCAGGTTGAATCATGATTAAGAAAGCTGGGGTCAGAACCAGTGATGCAGCTATGATTCTGTTTTTTATATTTTGTGTTCTTACATTTATTAAACTTAAATACCTAGCAAAAGCCAAACTGCACCCTAACTTAGCAAACTCTGAAGGTTGAATGGAAAATCCACCAAATTGAAACCAAGATTTTGCCCCTTTAACCGATGGCATAAACAATACTATAATCAGCAACAGAAGAACCAGAGAATATATGACATAGGAGCTGTTTTGAATGAAATGACCCTCTATTAAAAGAATTAAAGTACCTAACAGTACAGAAATTATTATCCAAATCATTTGCTTTCCATAGCTGTATGACCAAAAAGAATTTCCTTGTTCGTATCCTAAAAAACTGCTGGAATAAATAGTGAAATAACCAAATACCATTAAACTAATACATAGCACTAGTAAGTATTTATCAATGTTCTTCCATATGGATAAGTTTCTATATATCAAAACGTGAAATCAGTATTAGGATGAAGTATAATGGCTTCTTTAATATTATTCATTTTTTTAATAGCGTTTTTGCTTAAATTTCTATTTAAATAGTATTCCATCATAACACTTGAAATTGGAGCTGCCCACTTACTACCCCAAGTGCCATATTCCACGTATACTGAGATTGCAATTTTAGGGTCCTCTTTTGGCGCAAAAGCTATAAAAACAGAATGATCATTAAACGTTTTATTTTCTACTGTTCCTGTTTTACCACAAACACTAATACTATCTATTTGTGCACTTCTTCCAGTACCGCTTTCAACAACAAGTTGCATGGCATCAATTACCGTTTGAAAATGAGTTGAATCTACACATGTTTTTTGCTTTGATAAAAATTTGTTTTGAATATTTTCTTTGCCAATCATTTTGACTAAATGTGGTACATAATAATAGCCTTTATTAGCAATGATAGCGGCAAGATTTGCCATTTGAATAGGCGAAACACCTATTTCACCTTCTCCAATGCTGTTAGAGTAAATGGTACTAAAAGCCCATCTCTTTTTTCCATACCATTTATCATAAAAGTCAACATTGGGTACAAAGCCTCCTTTTTCATCAGGAACATCAACTCCTAAAGGGTTACCAAACCCGAATGTTTTCACCATTTCTTCCCATTTTTGTAACCCTTTCCTACTTTCTTCAAAATAATTATCAAAACTATTTGATAAAATCAATCTTTTATATACTTCCAAAAAATAAGGATTACAACTATGTTTGATGGCTTTCTTAAGAGAAGTTGGTGCTTCGTGATGATGACACCCAATTTTGTTTTTATTACATAGAATTGAAGTGTTTTTTTGAATTACACCTCTTTGTAGTGCAATTAAACTTTGAACTAATTTAAAAATTGATCCAGGTCTGTAATTGTCATTGTAAACTGGCCTATTAATAAGAGGCTTTAAGCTATCATTAGATTTTAATGCAGTGTATGATTCAACAAATTTTTTACCTGTTAAAACAGATGGATCATAACTCGGAGAAGATACCATACAAAGAATTTCTCCCGTGCTAGGTTCAATTGCTACAATTGATCCGATTTTATTTGTCATTAACTCTTCTCCTAATTTCTGTAAACCCGCATCAATTGTCGTATGAATATCTTTACCCGGTGTTGCAGGATTCTTATCTATGGTCTCCACTTTATTACCTGCATAATCTCTTAGGTAATTTGCATCACCTCTTTCACCTCTTAATTCTTTCTCGTATACATTTTCAATTCCTGTGATTCCAACAAAATCATTTTTTGAATAGAATAAATCTCCTTGGGTTTTAAACTTATCTAATTGAATTTGGCTGATTCTTCTTATGTAGCCCAACAAATGAGCTCCTGTTTTAAGTGGATATCCTCTGTCTGTTTTTGACTTACCTTGAACGGCTTCTACCTTTGATAACAATGGAGCAATTTTTGCGTAATCCTCTTTACTTAGTGACTCATACATCACCGAAGATTTATAAGGAACATTATATCCTGTTGAGGCTAATCGAATTTTTTCTCTTAATTCTTCTCTAGAAATTTGAAATATATCACAAATTACACTCGAATCTTTTTCTTTCACCCTTACCGGAAGTATATAAATATCGTAGACATTTTCTGCTCCAACTAATAATTCTTGATACCGATCATATATGAACCCTCTAGGAGGTTGCAAGTTTTCTTTTATGTAGCTAATTTGTTGAGCCCTATTTGACCACTCCTTGTCAATTACTTGAATGTAGAGTAACCTTAATGAAAAGATCAAACAGATTGAAATAATTACTAAGATGATAACCCACCTTCTATTTTGATAAGGATCCATCTAATTCTTAGTAGTGAAAATAAATTCAAACAAAATTAATATAGCTAAAGCAGATATGGTATTGAAAAGGGCTTTGCTCAATAATGAAAATAAATGAACGAACGAAAACTGCTCTACCAAATAAAATAAGGCATGGTGAAAAAACAGTACCACACCATAATAAAACAAATACCTCGCTATGCCAATATTAAAAAGATTCAGTTCAATATTATCATCAAAATCCTCTCTGGCAGAAATCAAATTCAAAAATCGAGTTCTTAAAAAGGTAATAAAAAGCAACACGCTTATATTTAGTCCTATTGTATTTCTAAACACATCAACCAAAAACCCTATAACAAAGGCGAAAATTAAAAGTTCAGTTACCGTAGTTTCGAGTTTTCTTTTAAAAATAACGTATGAAAAAATTAGAGGAGTAAAGTAAGATGAATAAGTTCCTAAATCAATTACATCCACAACAAATAATTGAAAAAAAAGCAAACCAATTACCCAGTAAATATGTTGGAAAGAATTACTCATTTTTTTGAATTTCAATCATTTCTGACTTTAGGTTATTTTTAACTACAAAACCCACATGAATATTTGAAAAATCCTCTACAAGTTCTATGGTAATTACTTTTTTCTGAGCTTCTTGATCTTTCTCCATTTTTACTACTTTACCCACTGGGATTTGACTTGGGAAAATTCCATCTGAGCCTGTTGTTGTAAACACATCATTTAAATTTACTTTGGCATATATGGGAATGTTATTTACGGTGGCTGTTCTGTAGTCATTTACACCTTTTTCCCAGCTTAAATCACCCCAAGAGTTTGATTTGTTATGGATTACCGATAATTTAAAATCAGAATTAATTACAGGAAGTACATTAGCATAATGTGCAGACACGTTTATTACTCTTCCAATTATTCCTTTTGTTCCTTTAAACCCCATTTCGGTTCCAACACCATTTACACTCCCCTTGTTGATTAGAATGTGATTTTCAGAAAACTTAAATTGGGACTGAATGATAGTAGCTTCTTGAAATTTAAAAGCTTTAACAAACAAGCTATCTCCAGACTTGACAAAGTTTTTTCCTAGTAAAATTTCCTTGTTCAACAGCATTTCTTTTAGGACTGCATTCTCATCCGCTAATTGCTTATTAACTTCAGTCAGATTGAAATAAGTGTCTATTTTATTTTTCCAATTCCAAATCGTGGAGGTGATAAAATTACTCGAATTGATGTAGGTGCTATGATGGTAGGAATTTTTCCAACTAAATAGAAAACTGATGGCTATAAATTCTAAAAACAGAAAGAATAGAAAGTTTCTATATTTCTGAATTAATAGAATTAAATTCCTCATGTAAAACCAAATTTATCCCTTAATCAGAAATTGAAATTTATCTATATTTTTAAGGGCAATTCCCGTTCCCCTAGCTACTGCTCTTAATGGGTCCTCAGCTATATGTACTGGCAATTTTGTCCTTTTCGAAATTCTTTTATCTAGTCCTCGTAACATTGAACCTCCGCCAGCTAAGTAAATACCAGTTTTGTATATATCAGCAGAGAGTTCTGGTGGTGTCATTTCAAGTGCACTTAAAATAGCTTCTTCAATCTTTGATATAGATTTATCAAGTGCGTGCGCAATTTCTTTAAACGACACATATATCTCTTTAGGAATACCCGTCATCAAATCCCTTCCTCTAACTGCATAATCTTGAGGTGGATTTTCAAGGGTATCTATAGCTGCACCAACCTCAATTTTAATTTGTTCAGCCGTTCTTTCACCAATCAAAATATTATGTTGTCTTCTCATGTATTCTTCAATATCACTTGTAAAATCATCTCCAGCAACTCTAATTGACTTATCGCAAACAATTCCCCCTAAGGCAATTACTGCAATTTCAGATGTCCCTCCCCCAATATCGATAATCATATTACCCATTGGTTCTTCTACATCTACTCCAATTCCTATGGCTGCAGCCATTGGTTCGTGAATTAAATAAACCTCCTTACCTCCCGCATGTTCGGCAGAGTCTTGGACTGCTCTTTTTTCCACTTCTGTGATTCCAGACGGAATGCAAATAACCATTCTCATGGAAGGTTGAATAAATTTAGATCCGCCTTTCATCATTTTAATCATACCACGAATCATATGCTCTGCTGCTTGAAAATCAGCAATTACTCCATCTTTTAAAGGGCGAATGGTTTTTATATTTTCATGAGTCTTACCATGCATTTGTTGCGCTTTTCTTCCGATAGCAATCACCTTGGCAGTAGTCCTATCCATAGCCACTATAGATGGCTCGTCTACTACCACTTTATCATTATGAATAATAAGTGTATTAGCGGTTCCTAAATCAACTGCTATTTCCTGCGTAAATACATTGAATATTCCCATAAAAATTAATGTTTAAAGTGTCTAACACCTGTAAAAACCATAGCCAAATCATTCTCATCACAATAGTCAATAGATAATTGATCCTTCAATGAACCACCTGGTTGAATAACGGCGTTTATTCCTTCGTTTCCTGCAATTTCCACACAATCTGGAAATGGGAAAAAAGCATCAGATGCCATTACCGCACCATTAAGATCAAACCCAAAAGATTTTGCTTTGTGTATAGCCTGCTTTAACGCGTCTACTCTTGATGTTTGACCTGTACCACTTGAAAGTAATTGTTGGTCTTTGGCTAACACAATAGTATTGGATTTAGTGTGTTTTACCAATTTATTTGCAAAAAATAAATCCTCTAATTGACTTTTAGTTGGATTTTTTTTGGTTTTAGCCTCAAATGTATTGATTTCTTCTATCGAACTGTCTCTTTCTTGTATCAAATTTCCGTTTAAACATGACCTAGAAACTAATCCTTCGAAACGATTCATTTTTTGTTCCAGAATTATTCTGTTCTTTTTGGACTTTAATAATCCTAATGCATCCTCACTGTAAGCTGGAGCAATTACGATCTCACAAAATAACTTATTAATTTCTTCTGCTGTTTGATAATCAATTGTTCTGTTTGCAATTAAGACTCCTCCAAAAGCGGATATTGGATCAGACTCTAATGCGGACATGTATGCATCTAGAAGTAACTCTCTTGAAGCAAATCCACATGCGTTGTTGTGTTTAAGTATTCCAAAAGTAGCAGAGCTATCATCAAAGTCAGCCATCAACATGACTGCAGCATCTATATCTAATAAATTATTGTAAGAAATGGCCTTCCCGTGTAACTGATTGAAAACATCATTCAAATTACCTTCAAACCATCCTTTTTGATGAGGATTTTCACCATATCTCAATGCTTTTTTATCAGTATCAGGAAACAAATATTGACTAATAGATGAATCATATTGTGTAGTTAATTTAAAACCTAAATACGCAAACTTCTTACGATCATCTAATGATGTAACAGGACCGTTTTTTGACAGAATATCAACTAATGTTTTGTAATCACTTTTATGTGAAATCACGGTAATATCTTCGTAATTTTTGGCAGCGGCCCTTATAAGAGAAACTCCACCAATATCTATTTTTTCAATAATATCATTGTGAGAAGCTCCTGACGAAACCGTTTTATCAAATGGATATAAATCAACTACAACCAAATCTATTTCGGGAATTTCAAATTCAATTAATTGTTTGGAATCATCCTGATTATCTCGTCTACCTAATATACCTCCAAAAATTTTAGGATGTAATGTTTTTACTCTTCCACCTAAAATGGATGGATAACTTGTAATGTCTTCCACTGGAGTAACTGAAATCCCTAAAGATTCAATGTACTTTTGTGTGCCTCCTGTAGAAATAATTTGGACATTATGTTCATTTAAGGCTAATACTAATTCATCTAATCCGTCTTTTGAAAAAACAGAAATGAGTGCGGATTTTATTTGTTTTGATTCTGACAATTGAAATTATTTAAAATGATGGCAATTTTAAAAAGAATCTTTCTAAAAAATTACAGATAAGTTAAGATGTTAACAAAAAACAGAAAATTGTTTAAAATTATCCTTTACGTAATCTTTTGTAAAGCCTAATTCCTAGAAATAAAGAAACTCCAAAAAGGATAAATCCGATAGTCCCATAAAAACCATCCAGTTGATCTCTCAATACAATAACAAACGTGATTATTACTAAAAATAATGTAGCCACTTCATTCCAAACTCGCATTTGCATTCCCGTGTATGCAGCCAATCCTTTTTTTTGATCCAAATGGATTTTATGGCATATGATGTGGTACGCAACTAATAACAAGATAAACCCTAGTTTCACATGCATGTATGGCTCATAAATTAAGTAATTATACTGTTTGGAAAACAAAGTAATTAATCCAAATAAAAGCGTAAATATCAAGGATGGCCAAGAAATAATGTACCATAACCTAGTTTGCATAATCAAATATTGTTTTTTAAAAACAGATGCAAGTTCACCGTGATTTTTTTCAGATTCTGCATGATAAACAAACAATCTAACCATGTAAAAAAGACCAGCAAACCAGCTTACCATGAAAATGAGATGTAATGCTTTAGTGTAACCTATCCAATTTATCATTAGAAGTATATTAAGGTTAAAGTTTAAAAATTCTTAATTAAAAGTAATTTTTATATGTGATTATTCAATTGTATATTCGCGAACTTTATTAAAAACTACTAATGGCAATTATAGGAAAAATTAGGGAAAGATCAGGCTTGTTGGTCACAATGGTAGGTCTTGGACTTGTATTATTTATTTTCACTCCTCTTTTCGATGGAACAATCCCATGGTTTTCGAACCAAAATGCAAATATTGGATTGTTTAATAACAATGAAATTGATTCTAAATCGTGGGGGTATTATGAAATAGAAAATCTCGCTTCTAGAAATTTTCCAAATGCAAACGAAGACGAAATTAAATTCAGAGCATGGTATCAAATGATATCTGATACCATTTATAATATTGAGTTAGGAAAATTAGGAATTGGTGTAACTAGTTCAGAATTAAATGAAGGAATACTAAATAGTCAAGATCCTCTACCCTCACAGTTCAAAGAGCAATTTGTAGAAAATGGTGTTTTTAATCAAGAAAGATTTGGAGAAGAAGTTTTTGAGTTGAGGAAAAGATTGCAAAACGAACCTGATCCAAATTATATATTAAATATCAAAAATAATTTTGAAATACCTCTACAATTCGATAGAAAACTATCCAAGTATAGATCTATGCTAAAATATGGCTTGCTAGGAACAATCCAAGAAGGAAAGAAATTAAACTTTGAAGATAATACCGTAGCTAATATCGATTATATTTTTGTAGATTATAATGTGATTCCAGACAGTGTGGCAGAAGTTAATGATGAAGATCGTAAAGATTACTTTAATGGTCACCGATATGAAAAGAAATGGAAACAAGATAATGATGTAGCCGTTTACGATTATGTAGTCATTAAATTCGAACCTTCACAGGAAGATATAGAATATTACACTTCATCAATGGAGTCATTGAAAACAAGCTTTAAAAACACAGATGACGACTCTACATTCGTTGCTGACAATGCCGAATCTCCTATGTTTATTGAATCCCAATATGGCCCTAGGCCATCAGGAATATACAGCGATCAACCCTACAGAGGCGGTAGATTTTCCTCATTTATAGACTTACAAATTGATGAAGCTTCAAAAGGCGATGTAATTGGTCCATTTGTACATCAAGACAAAGTTAATTTGGTTAAGATTTATGAAACTTTAGAAGAAGAACAAGCTAAAGTTAGACATATCCTAATTACATCTAAAGAAGGAGACAAAGATGATGCAGCAAATAAAAGACTTGCAGATAGTATTTTATATGCCGTAAAAAGAGATTCTAGTAAATTCACTGAATTGGTTCAGAAATACTCTGAAGATCCTGGTTCTGTTCCTAATGGAGGTGTTTATTCTTGGTTTCCAAAAGGACAAATGGTTCCAGAATTTGAAAATTTCAGTTTTGAAAAAAGAATTGGGTCAGCAGGTGTAGTAAGAACAAATTATGGATTTCATGTCATTCAGGTTTTAGGTAGAAAGATCGGAACACAGAAAAAAATAGCTATTGTGGATGAATCTATCATGGCTAGTTCAAGTACTCAAGATTTTTTCTATGATTCGATAGCAGTAAACTTTTACATGAATGCAGACTCAGCTGGCTTGAGGGCTGCTGCAGATGATTATGGATATGAAGTGAGGTCTTCAGGTGATGTGCCGTTAACGTATTTTAAAAATAATAACTATAAATATCTTAATAGAACGAGTCAGAATAATCTCTATGGACCTGTAGACTTAAATAGAAAATTATTTATAGCAAAATGGGCATTTAATAGCGAGATTGGTGATATCATGGAGCCTGATTTTATTTCTCACAATCAAATTGTAATTGCGCAATTAACGGAAAAAATTGAAGGTGAAAATGATCAATTTAACAATGTGAAAGCATTAATGGAACCCTCTGTTATTAATAAGAAAAAAGCCAATTACTTTATCACAAACAATGATATTAGCAACAGAACTAATTTAGACTCTTTAGCCTCATCCTTGGGTTATCCATTGCAAACAAACAGCGTAAAATATAGCGATATTAATATTGGAAATAACCAAAATAACCTACCGGAGCCTAAGGTAATAGCCAACATTTTTAGTTTAGCACCTGATGCTATTTCACCAATTATTGAAGGAAAACAAGGAATGTATATTATAAAATTGAACAGTCTAAATAATGCTTCACTTAATTCTGAAAAGGTAGATGAAAAGTCCAAAAAAATAGAGAATGAATACAGGAATCAAATAGATCAAGGTTACTATTCTTCTCTATTAAAAGCTTACCAAGTTGAAGATAAGAGAGCAGAAAATCTAGTGAAATACAACTAATTCCTTTATTTTAGTTATTAAGAATAAATCTTTAGTAATCTGAACTACACAGTTTTGTTTCTGTGTTAAGTATATCGGTAGCCGCGTAGAATCTAGGGTCGTTCATAGAGTTTTAAATCACTTTTCTTACGTTTAATTGGCTTTATTCAACCATGTTTTAAATTTTTAAAGCTGTATTCACAATAGAAAAGTCCACATTTGTTAAACTAAAAAGGATTTTATCCTTTCTAAACTCCTGTATTGTAACGATTCTAAAATATGGTTCATCAGAATTGAGTTCGATCCTTCCATATCTGCTATTGTTCTTGATACTTTTAAAATTCTTGCATAACCTCTAGCGGTAAGATTTATTTGCTTTCCTACTTTGATTAAAAATTGTTTCCCTTCATAATTTAATTCACAATATTTTTTTAGTTCGGTAGAATTCAATATTGCATTTGTTTTTCCTTGCCTTTCGTATTGAACTTCCCTAGCTTGAATCACTCGCTTCTTAATCATTTCACTTGTCTCATTCATTTCTCCATGCACTGTGAGATCTTTAATTGGGACAGGGTCTACTTCTATTTGAACATCGATCCTATCTAGAAGGGGTTTACTTAATTTTTCAAGGTATTTAAATATTTTCTGTTTTGAGTACATGCTATTTTCCTCGTAATAGTTTCCTGCTGGAGACGGGTTCATGGCTAATACTAACATGAATTTAGCTGGATATGTACAAGATTTTAAAGCCCTAGAAATCGTAATTTCTCGATTTTCTAGTGGTTGCCTTAGTACTTCAACTACACTTCTTTTAAATTCAGGGAATTCATCGAGAAACAATACTCCATTGTGTGCCAGTGACATTTCCCCAGGCATCGGATGAGTACCGCCACCAACTAAGGCCACATCTGAAATAGTATGATGTGGACTTCTAAATGGAGGAGCAGAAATAACACCTTTATTTTTGCCAATTACAGAGTAAATTCTTGTAGTTTCAATGACTTCTTTTTGAGTTAACGATGGTAAAATAGATGGAATTCTTTTAGCTAGCATAGATTTACCTGATCCTGGAGGTCCAATCATTAACGTATTGTGTTCTCCAGACGCTACAATCTCTAATGCTCTTTTAACAAAATGTTGTCCCACTACATCTGAAAAATCACCTGTATTTTTTTTATTCTCCATTTTAAGGACGGATGATTTCGAAGGTTGGAATTGATTACCATTTATCATGGATATCAGTTCACTTAAATGATTCACAGCAACGACATCAAGGTCACTAACAAACTGCGCTTCATCTTGGTTTTCTTTGGGAATAATTACTCCTTTTAGCCCCATTTCCTTTGCTTTGATGGCCATTGGAAGTACTCCTTTAATGGCTTTAATACTACCATCTAAAGACAATTCTCCCCTCACTAAATATTGATCAATCGATTTAAAATTCAATTGACAAGTTGCGAGCAAGATGCCAATAGCTATAGGCAAATCATATGCACTACCTTCCTTTCTAATATCAGCTGGAGCTAGATTAATGATGATGTGTCTTACAGGAAGTGAAAGACCATTATTTTTTAACGCAGCAGAAATTCTGTAATGACTTTCTTTAACTGCATTATCTGGGAGACCAACCATATAAAATTTTGCCCCCCTTTCAACGTGAACTTGAACTTCTACTTTGATTCCTTGTATGCCATCAACAGCACATGCAATGATTTTTTCCATGATTTTTTATCATCAAAGGAAAATTCTTATTACTTATTTTATTTACGTTCAATAAAACTTAGTGCAGCTGATAGAGCATCAAGAGTATGGTCTAAATCTTTATAAGAAATAGCATCATTTAGAAAGTAACTTTCATATGCACTTGGGGGTAAGTAAACTCCATTAGCTAACATGGCATGAAAATACCTTTTAAAATATTCATTATCTCCTTTTTTTGCGGACTTAAAATTGATAACAGGTTCATTTGTGAAATGGAGAGACATCATGGAACCAAGTTGATTTATCTGAAAAGGTAATTCAGAATTACTTAATCTTTCTTCAAAACCATTTTTCAAATAAGTTGTTTTTTCATTCAATGAAGTAAACACAGATGGATTTTCCTGAAGATGTGTTAACATGGCAAATCCGGCTGACATGGCAATTGGGTTTCCGCTTAATGTACCTGCTTGATAAACCGGGCCACTTGGTGCCAAAAAGTCCATTATTTCTGACCTTCCTCCAAATGCCCCAACAGGGAGTCCTCCCCCAATTACTTTACCATACGTTATTAAATCCGCATCAATGGATAGCAATTCCTGTGCTCCACCTAGAGCTAACCGAAACCCAGTCATAACCTCATCAAAAATTAATAAAGAATCATTTGATACACATATTTTTTTCAGCTCTCTAATGAAATTTTGCTTTGGTAACACACAACCCATATTTCCTGCTATTGGTTCTAAAATAATAGCTGCAATTTCGTTTTTGTTTTTTTCAAATAATTGAACGACTTGATCAATGTTATTATATTCTGCAAGTAAAGTATCTTTGGCACTAGACTTTGTAACGCCTGGACTATTGGGCATACCAAATGTAGAAGCACCACTTCCTGCTTGTATCAAAAATGGGTCTGCGTGTCCATGATAACAACCAGAAAATTTAATAATCTTGTCTTTTCCCGTAAATCCACGTGCTAGCCTGACTGCGCTCATACATGCTTCGGTACCTGAATTAACAAATCTCACTTTTTCCACATTTGGTGCCAGTTCAACTACAAGATTGGCCATTTTTGTTTCCAGTTCAGTAGGGATACCATAGGAAGTTCCTTTGTAGCTTTGTTGATTAATAGCTTCTATAACGGACTCGTGGGCATGGCCTAGAATTAGGGGGCCCCATGAAGATATATAGTCCACATATTTGTTATCGTCTTCGTCAAATAAATAAGCTCCTTTTGCTTTTTTGATAAAAATCGGATCACCACCCACAGAATTGAAAGCTCTAACAGGTGAATTTACCCCTCCTGGTATTACTTTTTTAGCCTCAAAAAAAAGTTTCTTGGAACGTTCATTTAACAAATTCAACATTTTTATAACTCCGATTTTAATTCAACTATATTTGCACTTTATCAAAACAATTCGAATATCGTGACTAATTGGGAATTTTCTTTAGACTGTGCAAAAAAACTTGACCAAAATGATAAACTTAGTCACTTTAGAGACCAATTTCATTTTCCCACATTTAGTGACAAAACTCCTATCTACTTTACTGGAAATTCACTAGGACTCCAACCCAAGTTGGCCAGAACTTATATTAATAGAGAATTAGACGAATGGGCAAAATGGGGAGTGGATGGACATACTCGTGCAGAGAGACCATGGATGCCGTATCATGAGCTTTTTACAGATAAAATTGCAAATTTAGTAGGAGCAAAACCATGTGAAGTAGCGGTAACCCACAGTTTAACTACTAATCTACATTTATTGATGGTATCTTTTTTCAATCCAAAAGGGGAAAGGTGTAAAATATTGTGCGAAAAAAAAGCATTTCCTAGTGATCAATATGCACTACAAAGTCAATTGAAATTTCACGATTTAAATCCAAAAGAAAACTTAATTGAGGTTGAGCCAAGAGTTGGAGAGCATGTAATTAGAACAGAAGATATCATCTCAACAATAGAAAATCATAAAGATGAAATTGCAATGATCATGATTGGGGGAGTTAACTACTTTACAGGGCAAGTTTTTGACATGCAAAAAATCACAAAAGCTGGTCACCAAATTGGAGCTAAGGTAGGTTTTGACTTAGCCCACGCAGCTGGAAATATCCCCTTAAAACTTAATGAATGGAACGTAGACTTTGCCACTTGGTGTTCTTATAAATACTTGAACTCTGGACCTGGTGGCGTTAGTGGTTATTTCATTCACGAAAGACACGTATCAAACGAAAATATACCAAGATTTGCTGGATGGTGGGGACATAATAAAGAAGATCGTTTTAAGATGCCAGACACCTTTTGTCCTATCCCAACAGCAGAAAGTTGGCAGCTTTCAAATGCACCCGTTATATCCATGGCTGCCCATTTAGCATCACTAGAGATGTTTGAAGAAGCAGGTTTTGAAAATTTAAGAGAAAAGAGTATACAACTGACTAATTTTTTGGAGTTTTTAATTGACGAAATTAATAAAGAGATAAATATCCATTTAGAGGTAATTACTCCAAAAGAAAAAAACGATAGAGGATGTCAATTATCTATTGTTGCTCACGGAGCAGAAAGAAAACTATTTAACCAACTGACTGCAGAAGGAGTCATTTCAGACTGGAGAGAGCCTAACGTCATAAGAATTGCTCCTGTTCCACTCTACAACAGTTTTGAAGATGTATACCTTTTTGGTGAAATTTTAAAGAAAGCATTAAAAACTTGATAGAAATTAATTCAAATATCAAATTGTACTTATTGTTGATCGGGATAATGGTGATAGGCCTGTTTGTTTGGAGGTTTTCAACAACACTATTTTCTAGATTCAATAAATCTTCAGATCGTATTTTTGATCAATCAGCATATAGAAAAAGATGGAAAAGAAAGTAATTATTGTTGGAGCAGGACTTGTTGGATCACTTTGGGCTGTTTATATGGCAAAAGCTGGATATACAGTAACTATATATGAAAGAAGACCCGACATTAGAAAAGCAGAAATCTCTGCAGGCAAATCAATTAATTTAGCCCTTTCCCATCGTGGATGGAAGGCAATAAGAAATGCGGGAGTTGAAGAGGAAGTGAAAAAAATTGCCATACCTATGACTGGTCGAATCATGCATGATATGGATGGAAAGCTTACTTATCAACCTTATGGAAAAAAAGATGAAGCCATTTATTCCGTATCTAGAGGTCATTTGAATGCCATTATGATGGATATTGCTGAAAACAAAGGAGGGGCTACGATACATTATAATCATCAATGCATTGGGGCAGATCTAGAAAATGGGATTGTTCAGTTGAAAGACCTAGAGAATAATAGAGAGTTTGAAGATTCAGCAGACTTAGTTTTTGCAGCTGATGGTGCTTTTTCCGCAGTGAGATATAATGCTATGCAAAAAGTGGATCGCTTTAATTATAGTCAGTTTTACATTGAAGATGGCTATAAAGAATTGCTTCTTCCAGCTAATGAAAATGGAAATTATCAAATAGAAAAGAATGCTTTACATATATGGCCTAGAGGTCGATTTATGTTGATTGCATTACCTAACGAAGATGGTTCATTTACTTGTACGCTATTCATGCCCTATGAAAACCACGAATACGCCTTTAATGACCTGGATTCAGATGAAAAAATAAATGCATTTTTTAAAACCATATTTCCTGACTTTCATGCGCTAATGCCTAATCTAATTGAAAATTGGCACCAAAATCCGCTTTCTTCACTTTCAATCGTAAGATGCTATCCGTGGACAATGGGTAAGTTTGCTTTAATGGGTGACTCTTGTCATGCTACAGTTCCTTTTTATGGACAAGGTATGAATGCAGGATTTGAAGATTGTACTGTAATGTGGGAGTTGTATAATCAACATCAAAATTGGGACGACACTTTTAAAGCCTACCAAAAAACAAGAAAAGCAGATGGGGATGCACTTCAAGACCTTTCCCTACATAATTATTACGTGATGAGAGATCATGTAGCTAATGATGATTTTTTATTACAAAAAAAAATCGAAGCTAAATTGCATGAAAAACATCCCGAAAAGTGGATACCGTTATATAGTCAAGTTACTTTTAGCCATATACCTTACTCAAAAGCTATAGCACAAGGGAAAAAGCAAGACTTAATTATGAAAGAAATCTTAAAAGAACCTTCTATCCATGAAATTTGGGATTCTGAAGAAATAGAACATAAAATACTTTCTAAATTATGAGGTTTGGGATAGTACTTCTTACTTTAATTGCATTTTCAGGTAGTCTCTACAGCCAATTTCACAAAAAGAAAAACAGACCCCTTGTAGAGCTTGACGGCACCTACAAAATGAGTCATTTTTACATTAGTCCTGGACTAACCTTTATGTTTCCTAATCAAATGGAACGATTAGGTGGAATCAAAAATGATTCCATTAACCCTAATGGTCGTCTAGCCTATTTATTGGAATTTGGTGGGTACAAAATATTTAATGGTGGAGGTAATGTATTTAATTACATGGACTATGGTATTAGCTATAAAAGGTTATCGGGTAGTGAAATAGTAAAACCAACGGAAAACAAGACTTTTTTTAAAAAAAGATTCTTAAGCTTAAATTACAACATTAACAATATTTTTCAAATCAACGACACTCGTTTCTTACAAACCAGCTTGGGTACTAATTTAGATTTTATGCTTTTTGAGGAACAGCCTGATCCAACTCCATCCAATACAGAGAGATTGCTAATTTCATTTCATTTGAAAATAGGATATGGTATGAAATTTCAAAATAGATTATTTATAATCCCAACTTTAGAAACCCCAATTTTAAACCTGAAGCAATGGGAAAGTGGAAAATCAACTTATGGCATCTTAAACAGCCGCTATAGACCCATGCTATTAAAGATTAGAATTTTGTGGCTAAAACGACCTAATAGAAGTGATTGTCCTCCTGTTTATTTAAATTCGGAGGATAAAGCAAGATATGATAGAAATTACATGCAATAATGAAAAATAACAGAAAAAAAGTATCCGATTCGTTAGCGGTGCAAACAAAAATGGTTCTTCCAAATGACACCAATCCTCTGAATACTCTATTTGGGGGAAGGTTATTAGAGTGGATGGATGAAATAGCTAGTATTTCTGCTCATAAACACTGTGGAAGAGTAGTAGTTACAGCATCCATCAATAATGTGTCTTTTGATCAGCCCATATTCGCTGGGGAAATAGTCTCTTTACAGGCAAAAGTGAGTAGAGCATTCAACTCGTCAATGGAAGTTTTTGTAGATGTTTTTGTAGAAAACCCCGATGGCAGTCGAAAAAAATGTAATGAAGCCATATACAATTTTGTTGCCATAGATCAAAATAGAAACCCAATTAGTGTACCTCCAATAGTTCCAGAATCTCAAGAGGAAAAGAATAGATTTGATTCTGCTTTAAGAAGAAAACAGCTAAGTTTAGTTTTTGCAGGCAAACTAAAACCGGAAGATGCGAATGAACTGAAGTCCGTATTATTCCCCAATCAATAAGTATGGAAGCTAAAAACTGTATCGAAATATTTAATCGTGCCATTGACGATTATCATACATCTGATCACATAGATGCAAAGATTACAATCCCTTTCCAACAAGAAAGTTTTGAAGCGATACTTTACCGAAAATGTTGGATAGATACGGTACAATGGCATATGGAAGACCTTATAAGAAATCCTAATATTGATTCGGATAAGGGAATGAATCTTAAGAGAAGAATAGATTTATCTAATCAGGAA
Source organism: Bacteroidota bacterium (assembly GCA_036159515.1). Classification (GTDB taxonomy): domain Bacteria; phylum Bacteroidota; class Bacteroidia; order Flavobacteriales_D; family Parvicellaceae. The sequence goes on from JAYYEV010000041.1 coordinate 45,164, forward strand.
AGAACAGACACTGTAGAAAATTTAGACGATTACTTCTATAATGAATTTAAAGACAAAGGTCACGAAAATTCCTCATGGAATACAGAAAGTCCTGGTTGGGTGTTGGATAAACTCTCCATACTTTGCTTAAAAATTTTTCATATGAAAGAGCAAACGGAAAGAGAAGATGTTACTAAAGAACATATTGAAATTTGTCATCACAAATTAAACGTGCTTTTACAACAACAAAAAGATTTAAGCATTTCTTATCGTGAACTTTTGGAAGACTATAAAAGTGGTAAAAAGGTAATTAAACTATACCGTCAGATGAAAATGTACAATGATGAAAATCTGAATCCAGAATTGTATAAAAATACCTCTACCCATTGAATATTTTAATAATTCGTTTTTCATCTCTTGGTGATGTGATTTTAATAAGGCCAGTCCTTTTAGCATTACACAAAAAATATCCAAATGTTAAAGTCACTATTCTATCCAATAAAAACTTCAAAACTTTATTTGATTTCGACAATAGAATCAGATTTTTCGGAGTTGATTTTAATAGCAAAGAAGGTAAAACTTTAAACTTAATCAATAAGGTAAGAAAATTAAATAAAGAAAGTAAATTCGATTTTATATATGACTTACATGATGTCATCAGATCCAAGATTATTAGAAATTTATTTCACTCCAAAATTATTCGTGTTTTTGATAAGGGCAGAATCGAAAAAAAGGAACTTATTTTAGCTAGGGGAAAGATTGAAAAACTAGATCACACAACGGTTCGTTATTTAAACTGTTTGAAACAAGATTTTCCCTTAGTACACTCCGAAGATCTTGCAGAGAAAATACTACCCACAATTCAGCCTTTACAAAAAACCATTGGGATAGCCCCGTTTTCAAAACACCTAAGTAAAACCTGGCCATTGGAAAGATACAATGAAATAATATCATCATTTAAAGACTATAGCTTTATTATTTTTGCATTTGGAGATCAAGAACGAAATTTAGCTAAACAAAAAATTAAAACTGGAAAGTTAATTGAACAACACCTAAATTTTAATGAGCAACTTGATTTAATAAATAAGCTTCCTGCAATGATAACTATGGATAGTGCAAATATGCATTTGGCCAGCCTCTCAAATACGAAAGTGATATCCATTTGGGGCTCAACTCACCCTAATATAGGATTTGGCCCACTAAACAATGAAGAATTTATCATAAAAGCATTTAATGATGAAGAGTTGAATAGGCCTCTATCAGTCTATGGCAAAGTAAATAATCAAGATTTAAAGAAATCAAAAGAAAGACTCAAACTTATTACTACAGCCAAAGTCATTCAAACAGTCAAAAAAGCACTAAAAAATTAAGCTTTCTCTAAAGAAAAAGTAAAGCTTTCCATTATTTGATTACAAAGCAATTTATTACATGCTTGGTTTACTTGTTCTTTAGCAGCTTCAACATTTTCTGCTTCCACAAATAATGTAATATGCTTACCGATACGAACATTGCTTATTTCATTAAGTCCAAGATTACTCATGCTTTGAGTTACTGCCTTCCCCTGTGGGTCTAGAAGTGCTTCTAAAGGCATAACATCGATACTTGCTTTAAATTTCATCTATTGTAGTTATTTAAAATTGAAAATATGAAATACAAAAGTAAAATTATAGGTAATACTACAAATGGTTTTCCTACTATTAATAAAAGTACTGTTGCTAAAAATGAGGAAAATAAGATGATATACCTCCATTTATTTGACTTATAATCAGCTGATTTAAACTTAAAAGAGACGAACTTAATTTTACTTACCATGGTGAAACTTAACAGAATTGATCCTAAGGCATAATACATAGAGTAGTTCAATAGTAAAGCAGGATGATAAAGCAAATAGAGCGCAATTGAAATAATACAAAGAGCAAATGCAGGACTTGGTAGCCCAATAAAGTCATCGTTTTTTTCTTCTGAAATATTAAACTTTGCTAGCCGTATTGCAGCGTTTATAGGAACGATTCCAAAAATAATGAGAAGGTATATCTCGTTGAACTCTAAAATTGAATTAAATTCTTTTTTGACCATATTAAACACAATAATAGCAGGAGCAAAACCAAACGTAATGAGATCAGCAAATGAATCTAGTTGTGCACCTAAAGGCGAATCTACTTTTAATAATCTAGCCATAAATCCATCAAGCAAATCAAAAAGGGCAGCAACCATAATTAGAAGTACAGATACTTTAATTTCATGCTGAAATGCAAAGTAAACCGAACACCAACCACTTAATAAGTTAAAAGAAGTAAATAGATTAGGAATGTGTTTTTTCATAATTATGTAAACTAAAATACGCTAAACATCGTTTTACAGATTGGTTATTACTAAAAAATTATACATTACTTGTCAATTAATCTTTAATTTTAAATCATGAAAAATCTATTGCTATGTGTAGGACTCATATCAGTTTTATCCTTCAAAGGACAAAATTTAAATGCCCCAAAATACAGCAATGAATTTTTAAATATAGGGATTGGTGCTCGAGCTTTAGCCATGTCAAACTCTGTTATTACATCAACTGAAGATGTGATGGCTGGATACTGGAATCCCGCAGGATTAACTCAAATTAATCAAGATCTACAAATAGGTCTTATGCACGCAGAATATTTTGCTGGTATAGCTAAATATGACTACGGAAGCATATCCAAAAACATAGACGAGAATAGTGCAGCAAGTTTTTCTTTTATCCGTTTTGGGGTAGATAATATTCCTAACACTACCGAATTAATAGATGCTCAAGGTAACGTCAATTACGATAGAATTTCCTATTTCACAGCTGCAGACATGGCCTTTTTAATGAGTTATGGGAGAAAACTAAATGATCATTTTTCTATGGGAGGGACAGCTAAAATTATAAATAGAAAGGCGGGAGATTTTGCTAATGCTTGGGGGTTTGGATTTGATTTTGCTGCCAAATATCAATTAGACTCATGGAAATTTGCCATAATGGGTAAAGATATTACTTCCACTTTTAATGTATGGAATTACCACCTTGATGATGAAATGATAAATACCTTTGTTTTAACAGGAAATGAGTTGCCTCAAAATGGGATTGAATTGACTTTACCTAGGATCATTTTAGGGGCTAGTAAATTAGTTACATTTCCAAAAAACATAAGTCTTTTAACCGAACTAAATATAGATTTAACTACGGACGGAAACAGAAATGTGTTGATATCGGCTAATCCTATTTCGGCTGACCCTCATATTGGTTTTGAACTCAATATTAAAGATTTAATTTTCCTGCGTTCTGGATTAGGAAATATCCAAACGTATACAGATAACACCAACAAAAGTGTATACACCATCCAACCAAATATTGGGTTAGGTCTAAAAATTAAAGGTGTCACCATTGAATATGCCTTAACCGATATTGGTGATGCATCCGTCGCATTGTATAGTAATATTTTTTCATTAAAAATTGACCTTAATCCAAATTAAAATACGAGATTTTAAAACCTTATTTCTCTGTGTCATTTTTGCAATTGCAAGCTTAGTTTACAATGCACAACAATATGGAAATGAGTGGATTAACTATGGACAACAATATCTCTATTTCCCTGTTGTTAAAACAGGCATTCATCAAATTAACTTCTCAACTCTAAACACCAGTTTGAACTCTGTTGGTGTTAATTTAAGTCAAATTAACCATGATCAATTTCAAATTTTTGGAAAAGAAAAGGAACTCTCTTTAAAAATCCATGACCAAAACAATAATGGAGTCATCGATTCAAGCGATTATATTGAATTTTATGCTACAAAAAATGACGGATGGATTGATCATTTAGCTTATGATACTGTCACCAACATGCCAGATGAATATTACAGCTTATTTAATGATACTATTCATTATTACTTGACATGGAATAATAATTTCAATAATAAAAGGACTATAGATGAGTCTGACATAAATTATAGCACCTTTAATACAAATAATTTCTGTTGGAAAAACAACGTAGTTAAATTCAATTCACAATATGTATTAGGAAGACAACAGAGCGGATTGTCTAGTCCTAAATATGAATTAGGTGAAGGTTGGGCTGGACCCAGACATCAAAAAAATGGTTCTTACACGGAAAATATTCCTTCTACCAATTACCAAAATGCTGGTCCCAATGCGTTTGGTAAAATCAACATAGTATCCGCAAACTCATCTTCAGCTAATCTCAGTAATGAAAATCATAATACTCAAGTATATGTAAATAACGTTCTTTTTCATGATACTTCATACTTTGGCTATGCAAGTCTACACCTTGACTTTGAAATTCCAAGTAATCAAATTAGCAATACTACAGCTGTAAAACATGCTATTTCAAGCATAGGACAGGGTACGGATTACCAACACGTATCTTCAATTTCTTTATGGTATCCTCATAATTTCAATTTTTCAAGTTATGATGAAATCCTATTTGGTTTAAGTCATATTGCGGGTCAAAAACAAAGAATCACCATAACCAACATGATAAATGGTTCTTCAAATCCCAGAATGTATTTTTTGGATGATATAAACCGAACCATTCCCATAATAACCAACGGTAATAATTGGGAAGCTGTTATTCCGCCCCCATCTTCTGATAGCACTGTAATTTTTTTGTTTGACTCTTCTGATGTAGAAATAATAAATAGCCTCTACCCCATCAATCAAAGTGGTTATTTTACGGATTATCAATCACTCCAAATCGATAGCGCATACTTAGTTGTGACCCACAGAAACTTACTAAGTTCAGCTAGAGCTTATGCCACCTATCGTGCTGCCGATTATGATACGTTAGTAATTGATATAGATGAACTATATCATCAATTTGGTGGAGGTGTATTTAAAAATTCAATATCTCTAAAACGCTTTATAAAACTCACTATGGATCAATGGCCAAAATGGCCATCCCATTTATTTTTGATTGGAAAATCAGTTAAGCCTGCACCAGAGTCTTATGAGCCTGGTTCAAGGAAGGACTCGACATCGTATGCGTTAAATTTAGTCCCTACGTGGGGAATGCCTGGATCTGACAATCATTATTCCACAGATATTTATTCGGGAAGTAGATATTATCTAATTCCAACAGGAAGATTAAGTGCCAGTTCTAACTTAGAAGTAACTAACTACTTACAAAAGATGATGGAACTTGAAGCTAATCAAGAACCAACTAGTTTATATTCCATTTCTACTAAGGAATGGCAAAAAAATGTACTGCATTTTGGTGGGGGGTCTGATAGTTCCGAACAGGCATATATCAATAGTTGGTTAAATATATATAAGAATACCATTGAGGACACTCTCTATGGAGGTCATGTGTATACATTTAATAAAGACCCATTCTCAAATGACATTAACAACAATGACTTTCAATTTGTACAATCTAAATTAGAGGAAGGAGTTTCTATTATCACCTTTTTTGGCCACTCTGGCTCCTCCATTGGATTTAGTCAAAACATTGACGCCCCTGAAAATTGGAATAA